>DAOQRI010000087.1:0-8518 GCA_035355475.1 Rhodoferax sp.
CTCGTCAAACAAGTACCGGTAGCTATCAAAAAAGTAGCGCAAAAAAGTGCGCCTGCAGCACCCGCTCCGTCCACTGCGGCTACGGCTGCGCCGCCGAACCTGCCAGGTGCCGCCCAGACGTCACCGGAGCCTGTGGCGGCTGCTTTGCCACCGCCACCCCCACCCAAGGTCATTTGCGCGCACTGCGGCACGGTGACCGCCGTGACTCCGGTGGAGCAGGACGGAGCTGGCAGTGGAGCGGGCGCGGTGGCCGGCGCTGTGCTCGGTGGACTGCTGGGTAACCAGGTGGGCGGCGGCACCGGCAAGACCATTGCCACTGTGGTGGGCGCAGTGGGCGGCGGCTACGCGGGCAACACCGTGGAGAAACGGATGAAGAAAGAAACCGTCTACCAGATCGACATTCGCATGGATGACGGCAGCACCCAGCGTCTGCAACACCGCAGCCCCCTGTCGGTGGGTGCCCCGGTCACGGTGAACGGTGGTGTGATTACCCCATGACGGTTGCGCACGGGTAAACCCACTGCAGCGGTCCCCGTGCAGATCACATAGGCGCTGGCTGCGCCGCGTGCTATTATTTTTGCTCTACTCCCACAAGGAATACGCGCATGAATATGGCTGCCAGCGCGCCCAACGCACCGGATGCTCCACGCCCGGCCCCCGGTCGACCCGAAAAACTACGTTTGGGTGACGTGCTGGTGCAGCAGCGGCTGATCTCGCAGGAGCAGTTGCAGCAGACGCTGGATCTGCAGCGCACCACGGGCAAAAAGATGGGCCGCCTCCTGATCGAGACCGGCATCATTACCGAGGAACTCTTGGCCAACGGGCTCGCGCGCCAGTTGCGCATTCCCTTTGTCAACCTCAAGACGTTTCCGTTCCGGGCCGAAGTGGTCAAGCTCCTGCCCGAGTCTGCCGCGCGGCGCTTCAAGGCACTGGTGCTGGAGGACAAGGGCGACACCCTGCTGGTAGCGCTGGGCGATCCGCTGGACTTGTTTGCCTTTGACGAACTGGCCCGCATTCTCAAACGCAACATCTCCATTGCTGCGGTTCCCGAAAGCGGCTTGGCGCTGGCGTTTGACCGGCTCTACCGCCGAACCGAAGAAATTAGCGGCCTGGCCCGCGCCCTGGAGAAAGACCTGGGCGACGCGGTGGACTTTGGCGAACTCACCGCGTCTGTCGGCCTGGAAGGCGCACCGGTGGTGCGGTTGCTGCAATCGCTGTTTGAAGACGCCATGCAAGTAGGCGCTTCGGACGTCCATATCGAGCCACAGGAAGACGGTTTGCAGGTTCGCGTCCGGGTAGACGGCGTGCTGCAAACCCAGACCAAGGCTGATAAACGCATTGGTGCTGCGTTGGCGCAGCGGCTCAAACTCATGGCCGGCCTCGATATTTCCGAGAAGCGCCTGCCGCAGGACGGTCGTTTCAGTGTGCGGCTGAAAGACAACACGATTGACGTGCGTCTGTCCACGCTGCCCACCGCCTATGGCGAGGCTGCGGTGATGCGCTTGCTGAACCAGGGTGCTGGCATGCGCCGCCTGGACAGCATTGGCATGCCCGAGGCCATGCTCAAGCGTTTTCGCGAAGTGCTGGGGCGCAGTGCCGGCATGGTGCTGGTTACCGGGCCAACGGGTTCGGGCAAGACCACCACGCTGTACGCCGCATTGGCCGAGATCAATGCCACCGAGCTCAAGGTCATCACGGTAGAAGACCCGATTGAGTATCGCCTGCCCGGACTCACCCAGGTGCAGGTTAACGACAAGATCGAGTTGACCTTTGCACGCGTGTTGCGTTCGGTGTTGCGCCAGGACCCCGATGTGGTGCTTATTGGTGAGATGCGCGACGCTGAAACAGCAGAAATCGGCATGCGCGCCGCCATCACCGGGCACCTGGTGCTGTCCACCCTGCACACGCGTGATGCTATGAGCACACCGTTTCGTCTGCTGGACATGGGTGTGCCGCCTTTTATGGTGTCCACCTCGCTACAGGCGGTGATTGCCCAGCGACTCGTGCGGTTGAATTGCAAGGAGTGCGCCGCGCCGCACCAGCCATCACCCCAGGAGCAGTCCTGGCTGGATTCGCTGCTGGAGCCCGGCACTAACGTGACACCCAAGCGTGGCATGGGCTGCTCGGCTTGCAATGGCACCGGCTATGCCAGCCGCCAGGGTGTTTATGAATTGCTGGAAATGGATGCAGAGTTGACACAGGCCGCATCGCACTCGGACCCGGCAGGTTTCATGCGCGCCGCACGTGAGCGCATGAAGGGCCACACCATGGCGTACCACGCTTTGGAGCTTGTGCGCCAAGGGCGCACATCGCTGGCCGAGGCGCTGCGAGTCGGGTTCGATGTGGGTGACTCGGATCCCGAGGACTAATTCGCAATGGCAGTCTACGAATGGCGGGGGCGCAACAACCGGGGTGAGGCAGTCAAAGGTCAGCTCGAAGCCATGACCGAGAACGGCGTGGCCGACCAGCTCAAAGCCATTGGCGTAGCCCCTGTGCACATTGCCCTGGTCAAAGTTGAAGAAGAGACGTCTTCGGATGGTTGGTGGGCCCGCGTCAACCGTAAACCCATCGTGGATGAGGATCTGATGGTTTTCTCCCGACAGATGTACACGCTAAACAAGGCGGGTGTTCCGATACTGCGGGCGTTTTCAGGACTGCAGGCATCGGCCGTCAAGCCGGCGATGGTGGAGTTGCTCAAAGACATCCGTTCCAGCCTCGACCAGGGCCGTGAACTGTCGGCGGCCATGGCCCGTCACCAGCAGCTGTTTGGCGGGTTTTACATCGCCATGATCCGGGTGGGTGAAATGACCGGTCGCCTGACCGAGGTTTTTTTGCGTCTGAACGAGCACATGGAGTTCGAGCGTGATGTGCGCGAGCGCATCAAGCAAGCCATGCGCTACCCCATCTTTGTGCTGATCGCTATGGCGGTAGCCATCGTCATTTTGAACATCTTCGTCATTCCGGTGTTTGCCAAGGTGTTTGCCGGGTTCAACGCAGAGCTGCCGTTGATCACGCGCGGACTACTCGGGTTTTCTGCATGGATGATCAAGTGGTGGCCTCTGCTCATAGCGGTCGGCATTGGTGTGTGGGTAGGCGTGCGCAGCTATCTGGGCACCGCCGAAGGTCGCTACCGCTGGGACTCGCGCAAGCTCAAATTGCCCATCGTGGGCGAGATCATTCTCAAGGCAACGCTGGCCCGCTTCGCCCGAAGCTTTGCACTGTCCAGCCAGAGCGGGGTGCCCTTGGTACAGGCACTCACGGTGGTGGCACAGACGGTGGACAACGCCTTTATCGGCGCTCGCATCGAGCAGATGCGCGACGGCATCGAGCGCGGCGAGAGCATTTCACGCTGCGCTGCGGCGACCGGCGTGTTCACCCCGGTTGTGTTGCAGATGATCAATGTGGGTGAAGAGACGGGTGAACTGGACAACCTGCTGTTCGAAATTGCCGGCATGTACGAGCGCGAAACCGACTACAACATCAAGGGGCTCTCGGCCGCCATTGAGCCGGTGCTGTTGGCGGTTATTGGAGTGCTGGTGCTACTTTTGGCCCTGGGTGTGTTCTTGCCGTTGTGGAATATGGGCCAAGCGGCCATGGGCCGAGGTGGCGGTTAGGTGAAGAGCGACCCGGTCTGGAGCCGCCGTGTGGTGGAGTGGGGCATTGTTACGCTGGTGCTGGTCGCATTGATCTGGACGGTTGGCCGGGAGGCTCGCGTGGTGCAGGGGCAGGGCGAGCGCGTCGCGGTCAGGGCCACACTGGCTACCCTGAGGACGGCGTTGGCCATCGACCAACTGGTAATCCATGCCACCGCCAAAAGCAGCGCCCAAAATGCAAAGCCCAAGAACCCGTTCACGCTGCTGGACGGCGTGCCGCCAAACTACGCGGGTGAACTGACCTTGCGCAATATCTATGCAGTGGCGCCAGGCAGTTGGGTGTTTGACCCCGATTGCGGTTGTGTGGGTTACCGTTTGCTGTACCCCGAATGGTTGGAGCCGGAGCAGGAAGCCGACGCCATCTGGTTTCGGGTGGGCGCAGGCGCGCATGGTCCGCGGCTAAGCCAGCAGGCGGAATACCGCTGGTTCGGGCAAAAGTTGAATTGATGCAAAGGCGCGGACAGATGAAATGCCCTTGTTTGTCAACTAATTCAGACACTTGGCGTTGAAAGTTCATGCACAACGCCATGTGTTAGGTCTAGAATTTGTTGTGAAAGCTGATCCGTGGGGTCGTTGGTCCGGAACCGTTATTCCGGTTGAGATGGAATATTCATTTAGAGGTGACTGATATGAAACAAAACCAAGGTGGTTTTACGCTGATTGAACTGGTGATGGTAATTGTCATTCTGGGGGTATTGGCGGCCGTGGCATTGCCGAAGTTTGTGAATCTAAAAGCAGAGGCTGCGCAAGCGGCCGTCAATGGGGTGGCTGGCAGTGTGTCATCAGCTGCTGCCATCAACTATGGTACGTACCAGATAACACCAGCCAAGGCCGAGCAGTTGAACGCCGCTGGCGCTTGTACTACCTTGTTCAACTCAACCAAGACAGGCATTACCGGTGGCCTGACCGGAGCACACGTGACGATTACGACAGATCCTACATGCCTGCCCGCGACAAACCCGGCAGGAACCAGTGTGGACTGCGTTCTTCAGAGTACAGATGACACAACCAAAACGGCAACTGCAAAAATTGTTTGCACTGGTTAATTAATGGTTAGGCGAAGTACCTCAACTCAAATTGAGGATCAAGTTGCATTAGGGTTGGGATTCACCTGAGCCAACAGAAGCCGCCCGCTGAAGGCGGCTTTTTTGTTTGCCGCTTTCAGGTGGCAGGACTGCATATCCGAGCGGCGCGAACCGCATAGTGCAATTTTTATACGCAATAGTTAATCTGTTTTTTTCTCTGAATACCATGCGATTTGACGATCTCTGGAGGTGTTCCAATCACTACAAGCCTAGTAGCAGTGGCAGAGAGCAGCTTGGGTTCACTCTGATTGAATTGATCATGGTGATCGTGATCTTGGGCGTGCTTGCAGTGGTCGCTATTCCCCGCATGTTCAATAGTGGCGACTTCTACGCCCGAGGTTTTCATGACGAAAGCCTTGGCTATTTGCGATACGCCCAAAAGACGGCAATAGCTCAGCGCCGCACAGTGTGCGTAGCCTTTGGAACCAATACATTGACGCTCAGTATTGCTGCCAACTCTGGCTCATTCAATTGCGCAACGTCCGGAACGCTGAGCGGCCCCAAAGGGGAGTCACCGGTCACATTGTCGGCACGGTCGGGTGTTGCCTACTCCACAAGCCTTGCACCCGCAAACTTCAATTTCGATGGACTGGGCCAGCCTATCAGTGGCACCGGCTCGCTCATGGCAACGCAGACATTCCAGGTCACGGGTGTCACCCCGACCATCCGTGTTGAGGCATCTACGGGCTATGTGCATGAATAGACACCAGAGTCGCGGCTTTACCCTGATCGAGGTGATCATCTTCATCGTGGTGGTGGGCGCAGGGCTTGCGGGTATTCTTGCAGTGTCTACCAATGTGGTGAAGTCCAGCGCCGACCCGATGGTGCGCAAGCAGTCCATGGCTCTCGCAGACTCGATTCTGGAAGAAATCCTTCAAAAGGAATATGCCGACCCGGATGGAAGCAGTGGCGAAACCACCCGTGACACTATGGATGATGTGGATGATTACAACGGTAAGACCAAAGCGCTTTTTACAGACTGGCCGGCCAGTTTGAGTGCTTACTCAGTGACCATTGTTGTGGAAGCCCCGGCAGCGCTTGGGGGCATCATGCACAAGAGAGTCACAGTGACCGTTACTGGCGGAACCCATTCGATCGCCATGACGGGTTACCGCAGCAACTCCTAAAGCCATGAGCCAACTGACCAAACAGTCCGGATTTACCTTGGTCGAACTGATCATGGTGATTGTGATCATGGGCGTGATCGGTGGCGCCGTGGCTGTTTTCATGAAAAGCCCGATTGATGCCTACTTTGACACGGCGCGCAGGGCGGGCATTGCCGATGTGGCGGATACAACGGTGCGCCGCATGGCCCGAGATATCCGCAAGGCGCTTCCCAACAGCATCCGCCTGTCGGGTACCCAATGCATTGAGTTCATTCCCACGCGAACGGGCGGACGCTACCGCATAGAGGACATCACTGCGGGCGATGAAAGCAGCCTGAAGTTCACTGCTGCCGACGAGAGTTTCAACATGCTTGGCCTGAACTCTGCCCTTCCGGCCGATCAGCAGATCCGGGCAAGCGGTGGTGTGAACGACGTGATCGCGGTTTATAACCTCGGCATTACAGGAGTTGACGCCTATGCGGGCAACAATACAGCCGCTATCACCGGCGTGAATGTCAGCCCGCTCGTAGCCACAGAAACCGAGATCCAGATGGTTGGCAATGTGACGAAGTTTCCGCTAACTTCGGGCAGCAACCGGTTTCACGTTATCCCAGGTGATGAGAAAATTGTTTCCTATATTTGCAGTGGTGGCAAGTTGTATCGCAATGCCAATTACGCGTATAGCCCGTCGTGCCCGGCACCAAGTGCAACAACTACCCCAGTCATCGCAACGGAGGCGACCTGCAATTTTGCGTACAGTGCGGCAGATATTCGCAACGGGTTGGTGCAACTGTCGCTCACGTTCTCCAGCTTGGGTGAGTCGGTCAGCATTTACCACGAAGTGCATGTGAACAACACGCCATGAATACCCCTCGCGCGTCCCATGGCGGCTTTGCCGCGATTGCAGCCGTCTTTTTGGTGCTGGTGCTGGCGGCGTTGGGCGCTTTCATGGTGAGTTTTTCCAACACCCAGCAGTTGAACTCTGCCCGGGATGTTCAGGGCTCCCGGGCCTACTGGGCGGCGCGGGCGGGTCTGGAATGGGCTGTAGCGCGCTTGGGGCCAGGCTCGACCGCCTGTTGGGGAGCGACTGCACCCACACCACCTACTACGGTAGAAGGATTCTCAGTCAGCGTAAGCTGCACGCCTGCAAGCTATACGGACGGCGCGACAACGGTCTATGTGTTCAGATTGAAGTCCACAGCCACAGCCGGATCACCCGGTGGCGTGGGTTATGTGGACCGTGAAGTGTCAGCCTCGCTGGAACGCTAAGATTTTGCAAGAAAGAGTTGAGTAAAGAATTTGGCCATAGACCTTGCAAATAGGGCGCAATTGGCTATAAAAAATGCAGCAAATGTAAGAACCCCATGACTTATCACTGGTTACTTTGTCGGCGATTGGTTAGCAGTACGGTGTTTGCCGTGTCCCTATTCCTGAGCCTCGCCTCCGGGGTCGCTGCGGCACCGACTTTTCAGGCGGCTGGAACAGCAGCAAGTGGTACTGGTGGCGTCAATCCTGCGTGGCCCACGCATGCAGTGGATGACATTGCTTTACTTTTTGTGGAGTCGGGTGGTAGCCAGGCAGTTTCATTTTCGAATGCCCAAGGGTTTGTCGAAGTGCCCGACAGTCCACAGACTTCCAATGTGTCAACTTCAGCGGGCACTCGCCTGACGGTGTTTTGGGCGCGAGCGACTTCATCTTCCATGGCGGCGCCCAGCATTTCAGACCCGGGGGACCATGTGTACGCACGCATACTGACATACCGCGGCGTCACTCCCAGCGGAAATCCGTGGGACGTTACCCAGGGAGGCTCCAAGACAGTCGCCAGCACGTCCGTCAGTATCACGGGCTTGACGACCACGGTGGTTGATACCTTGATCGTGCAGGCCGTCTCAGATGACCTTGATAACGCTGGTGCCCAGTTCAGCGCGCCAACCAATGCGGGACTGACGGGCATTTCCGAGCGTTCGGACGGTGGAACCACTTCCGGAAATGGCGGCGGCATTGCTGTTTGGGATGGCGTGAAGGCCACAGCGGGTTCCACGGGGAACACATCCGCCACGATCGCCAGTTCAACCACAAACGCATTCTTGACGATAGCCCTTAAACCGGCCCCCGTGGTCATCAATTCGGCAACGCTAGATGGTGCGACATCTGTCACTGTGGGGGCGGGCGCCACCATGACCGCAGTGGTGAATGCCACCATCTTGGCCGGCGGAGCATGGCGTTCCACGGGTTGGCGCGTCGCAGGCGCGCCTGGCGCCATGACCTGTATTGACCACGCGGACCACACCAGTGCGGGCACATTCAATGAAACCTTCAGCGCGACGGCGCCCCCCTCCTCGGGGACTTACGACGCCTACTTTGTTGCCTATAACGATAACGCGTGTAGTAGTGCTGCCAGCGGGACGTTTTCGATGTCGGGCGCTGTCACCATCCTCTCCGTTACTGAGTTCAACACCACAGGCGGAAACACGGCCACCAACGGGTTGCACTTCTACTTGGAAGACACCACCAAAATCCAGGTCCGCCGACTCAATAACACGGGGCAGGTTTATGCGGCGGGCGCAACACCTCCTAACAACAATCTGGACAACGGCGTTTTCATCCGCGCCAACGGACTGGTGTATGGACCCAGCCACACCGTTACCACTTTCAATCCTACGGGGGGGATGTT
>DAOQRI010000088.1:0-8504 GCA_035355475.1 Rhodoferax sp.
TGCCAACCACCTCGATGGCGGAAGCATCGATCCCCAGCATCATTTCAATGCTCTCGGCATCTAGGGGCAAGTCGCCCATGCCGTCTTCTGACACAAAATCTTCCAGATTGCCCAGACGCTGCGCCATGGCGTCAATCTTGGCTTGGGGAATGGCCTGCGTCTTGGACAGGAAGGCGTCTGCCAGCGTATCGCTGACAGTCTTGATGTGCGCATCCTGTTCGGACGGCGCCATTGCCAAAAGGGTCATGCCGGAACGCAAACGCAACAGTAAATTGGGCAAATCCTGAATGACGCGTGCACGGTCTGCGCGATTGGGTTTGGCACTTGCCGCCCACACCAGGTCTGTTGCAGATTTTTTGAGGG
Organism: Rhodoferax sp.; assembly: GCA_035355475.1. Classification (GTDB taxonomy): domain Bacteria; phylum Pseudomonadota; class Gammaproteobacteria; order Burkholderiales; family Burkholderiaceae_C; genus Allorhodoferax. The sequence goes on from DAOQRI010000088.1 coordinate 364, forward strand.
TCAATGTGTCCTTGTGCTGAGGACCTTTTCGCACTGCCGCCACCGCCAGCACCTCCGCCCAGACCTTGAACAGGTACTCACGAATTTCGTCGCGCACCGGCATGTCTTTGAGCATGTTGCGCATTTCAATCGTGTACTGGATGGCAAGCGTCTCCTTCTGCTCGACCTGCTGCGCTACGCTGACGACCTTCTGGGTCGAACCCGTACCGGTCAGATACTTGGACAGGAATTTTTGGAATTCCTCATAAACAACCTGGTAAACCTTCTTGCCAGTTTCGGGGTATTGCTCAATCACTTGAACAATGCGCTTAACCTCCAACTCCATGGCATTACCTTGAATACCCGTCGAGTCAAAACCCATCACACAGGAGCCCATTCGGTCAATCAGTAGCCGGGCAGGGTGAGTTGTGGTTCCGAGAAAATCAGGGTCCTCAAGCGCCATTCGTAGCACGGGCATCTGCAGCCGTGCAAACCACACCCGAATACCTGGAGGGATCCGCTCTTCAGACAAAATGGCCTGAAACATCAGTGCAACGATTTCAATCGTCGCCTTTTCACCCTTGGTTTCAGCCTTCTTTTTGAGCTCAGCGGTCTTCTCGCGCAAGGCACCTGCCACACGCGCGACGCCCGCTGGACTGTAATCTTCATATAGGGTGCCGCCGCTGGCGTAGGCAGCTGGCCGGCCCGCCGCGGGTGGCGCCAATGCGGCCGCCAATGCAGGCGAAGGGGCGGGCTGGGAGCCAGTAGCACCAAAATCACCGCCGACATGACTAACAAACAGGCGCCGGATCTGGCCCATCACGCCTTGGGCCCGGCTGCGGGCACGGGCCATGGGCGTTACCGCAGTCATCATGCGGGTCTCTTCATTGGACATATTGGCTTGCCCGCCGCCATGTTGCATACCAGAAGATTGCTTCCAGAAGGGCGTAGGATTGGACGAGGATGCACCACTCTGACCCGCATCCGGTGCGCCTGCGTTACCGCTACCCTGGGACTCCTGCTGTTTGGAACCCCAACCCAGCCGCCCGCCGAAAAATCCGCCTGCTGGCCGCTGAGCGGAAGGTTCACCACCAGCATCATGCGACGGTTGACCATGCGCCTGGCCCATATTGCCCCGGCCCATATCCCCGTACTCGGAAGAACCACTCTCAGTGGCTGGCGGCTTGTTGGGAGGAGCCGCCGCAGTTTGCGGACGCGCTGCAGGACCGGCACTGCGCACAGGGCTCTTGACGCGATCTTTGAGTTCGATCGTGGGCATGACACCCTTTTTGATCATCACGTCATTGGCATTGGCATAGGCCGTTTTAAGGCGCTCAATCAACAGCTTTTGCACAACCTCGTTGACCATCGCCCACGAGTCACCTGGCATACCCGAGTTGGCCCATTGCTCGACCAACAGGAGAACGAGCACTTCTGGACGCAACAAATCGTTTCCGACAAGCTCTTCAGTGCCTTCCAGGAACTGCATGCGCAGTCGCAAGTCCTCTAGTTGGCTGTTCACTTTATCCATGACAGCCATGACCATACGGGAGGCCAGAATCTTGTTCTCTACAACTTCCGCACCCACCAACTGAAGTCCTGCCACTTCCAGACTGGCTTGCTTCTTGGCCTTGGGAGGATCGAGGCATTCGCGCCAAACCGTTTTGGTGCCCTCAACCCACACAGGGCGGCACTTCTTGTAGGCCATCCAGACGTCTCGGCGCTCCTGACTCTCCCGCGCGTTGCTGGGCTCATCCATCAAGGCAGTGATTCGCTCATGCACGGCACCGCTGATCTCGATCATCGCCTGCACCGCCTCAGCCAGGAAACGCTCGCGAACCGCCCTGGCAAACTGTTGCCGCGGCGTGAGAGTGGTGGAACCGGGTACTGTGGCCATAGATCAAAAAACCGTCACACTGTAGCGCCAGCATTGGGGTCCGCAGGATCCCCTTCTTTCTTGACCGGACCCTTGATCAGGTCTTCGCGCTGAATGCCCAACCACATGGCTATGGCTGCGGCAACAAACACCGAGGAGTAGATACCAAACAAAATGCCAATCGTCAGCGCCAAAGCGAAGTAGTGCAGCGTCGCACCACCGAACAACAGCATGGACAAAACCATGAGTTGGGTACAACCGTGGGTAATGATGGTACGGCTAATGGTGGAGGTGATGGCGTTGTCGATGATCTGGACGGTATTCATCTTGCGGTAGCGGCGGAAATTTTCACGGATCCGGTCAAAAATAACGACCGATTCGTTCACCGAATAACCAAGCACCGCGAGCACCGCCGCCAGAACCGGCAACGAAAACTCCCACTGAAAAAACGCGAAAAAACCAAGAATGATGATCACGTCATGCAAATTGGCAATGACGGCGGCCACCGCAAACTTCCATTCAAACCGAATGGCGAGGTACAACATGATGCCAATGATCACACTGCCAAGCGCCTTGAGTCCGTCAGCTGCCAATTCATCGCCCACCTGCGGCCCGACGAATTCCGTACGCCGCAGCGTGGCACTGGCATCGCCAGCCTTGAGGGTTTCCAGCACGCGCTCACTTTGCGCGCCGGAGGTGCTACCTTTTTGAACGGGCATGCGGATCAACACGTCTTGCGCAGTGCCAAAATTTTGCACCTGCACGTCGTTGATTCCCAGCGCCGCCACCCGGTCACGAATGGCATTGAGGTCGGCTGGCTGTGAATAGCTGACCTCCATCAAGGTCCCACCGGTGAACTCCACCGACAGATGCAACCCACGCGAGAACAGAAAAAATACCGCCGCCAGGAAGGTCACCAGCGACACTAAGTTGAACACCAGCGCATGCCGCATAAACGGAATGTCGCGGTGGATTTTGAAAAATTCCATGTCTGATCCCTTTAGTTTGTCGTGACCTGATTTTCAGAATCAGGCCGCCAAACCGTCCCGATGGACACGCTCTTGAGCTTCTTCTGGCGACCGTACCACAAATTGACCACGCCCCGCGAGAAGAAGACCCCAGAAAACATGCTGGTCAAAATTCCCAGGCAGTGAACGACCGCAAACCCTCTGACCGGACCTGATCCAAATGCCAGCAAGGCCAGGCCCGCAATCAAAGTGGTCACATTCGAGTCGATGATGGTTGCCCACGCACGGTCGTAACCGGCGTGAATCGCCGCCTGCGGCGAAGCCCCATTGCGCAACTCTTCTCGCACCCGCTCGTTGATCAGCACGTTGGCATCAATCGCCATACCCAGCACCAGCGCCATAGCGGCCATACCGGGCAGCGTCAACGTAGCCTGCAACATGGACAGCACGGCAACCAGCAGCAGCAGGTTGAAGGCCAATGAAACACTGGAAATCATGCCAAACAGCATGTAATAGACGCACATGAAGAATGCGACTGCAACAAAACCCCAGGTAACGCTGTTAAAGCCTTTGGCAATGTTCTCTGCCCCCAGGCTGGGGCCAATGGTCCGTTCTTCAATGATTTCCATGGGCGCGGCAAGCGAACCGGCGCGTAGCAGCAATGCGGTGTCTGCGGCTTCAACCGTCGTCATGCGGCCGGAAATCTGCACGCGTCCTCCGCCAATCTCCGCGCGAATCACTGGTGCCGTCACGACTTCGCCCTTGCCCTTTTCGAACAACAGGATCGCCATGCGTTTGCCAACGCTCTCGCGGGTCACATCCCGGAAAATCCGAGCACCCTTGGCATCCAATGTCAGGTGCACGGCGGCTTCCTGGGTCTGGTTATCAAAACCTGGCTGGGCGTCGGTCAGGTTGTCGCCCGTCAGGATGACCTGTTTTTTCACAATCACCGGCGCGCCGTTGCGCTCCAGGTAACGCTCAGAACCAAATGGGACCGGCGCCGTACCCAGCTCAGCGGAACGGGCCTCGGTGCCCTCGTCCACCATGCGAATCTCCAGCGTGGCCGTCCGACCCAAAATGTCTTTCGCCTTGGCCGTGTCCTGCACCCCCGGCAGTTGCACCACGATGCGGTCCAGACCCTGCTGCTGAATCACCGGCTCGGCAACACCCAGTTCGTTTATGCGGTTGTGCAGGGTTGTGATGTTCTGCTTGAGCGCCTGGTCCTGAATGGTGCGGGCCGAAGCCGGCTTGATGGACGCGACCATCTTGATATCCGTGCCTTCCGGCGTCTCAACCGTCGTCAGCTCGGCAAATTGGTCCTGAATAATACGTCTCGCGGACTCGGCCGTTGCGGCGTCCCGGAATCGGATATCAATGGTTTGACCAGCGCGGCTGATGCCGCTATGGCGCACATTTTTTTCACGCAGCGTGGTGCGGATATCGCCCGCAAGTGACTCCGCACGCTTGGAAAGCGCGGCCTGCATATCCACTTGCAGCATGAAGTGCACGCCACCACGCAGGTCCAAGCCCAGGTACATGGGCGAGGCATGCAGCGCTGTCAACCAGGCCGGTGACCGCGACAACAGATTCAATGCCACCACATAGGATGGATCATTCGCATCAGGGTTGAGCGCCTTCTGAATGGCATCCTTGGCTTTAAGCTGCACATCTGTGCTACCAAACCGGGCGCGGATGGACGCACCTTCCAGCGATACCGCGTCCGGCGCAATGGCTGCCGCCTTGAGGGCGTCTTCCACCCGGGCCAGCGCCGCGGCGTCCAGCTTCAGGCTGGCTTTTGCAACCGAGACCTGGACAGCAGGGGATTCACCAAACAGATTGGGGAGCGCGTACAGGCCGCCAACCACCAGCGCGATCAGAATAATCGCGTATTTCCACACCGGGTAACGGTTCATGTTCGCACTTCAGACTCGAAAAAAGTAGATCGGTTACTTGTAGGTGCCCTTGGGCAAAACCTGAACGATGGCGCTGCGCTGGATCTGAATCTCAACGCCATTGGCCACTTCCAGGCCGACATAGCTGTCACCGAGCTTGCTGACCTTGCCCAGCACACCACCGGCAGTCACCACCTCATCGCCCTTGGCAATCGCATCAATCATGGCCTTGTGCTCCTTCTGTTTTTTCATCTGGGGGCGGATCATGACGAAATACAGGACCACGAACATCAAAACCAGGGGAAGCATGCTCATCAGGGACGACTGCATGTCCCCTCCGGCTGCAGCTGCGGGGGCGGTTTGGGCAAAAGCGGAAGAAATAAACACGGACAAACTCCACAAAACAAAGAACACAAAACCACCCGCCACCCAAGAAACAGTAGCGCAGTCGCAAATCGATAACCCTAGATTGTAATCGGCGGGGCCAAATGCTGTCCGTTTGGACAACTTGTACGCCTATTCCAGACTGTCGCCCGCCTATAACTCCGAAACGCCAGACGCTAGCCACCCCGGTGAAACTGCTCCAGCAGCACAGCCCATTGCTGTTTTGCAGCGGCCAAATGGCGGGCCTTGACGTGGCCGAAGCCGCGAATCTGCTCCGGCAACTTGGCAAATGCCACGGCCGCATCCCGGTTGGCAGCATTCAACTTGGGCAGCATAGCCGCGAGGTCGGCGCGGTATTGTGGCGCCAGCGCTCGCTCATGGCGGCGCTCTTCGGAATAGCCAAATACGTCCAAGGCCCTGCCGCGCAACACTTTGAGCGGTGCCAGCCAACGAAATGCCGCCTGCACCCAGGGGCCATAGGCGCGCTTTTGCAACTCGCCCGCCGCGTTGCGGTCCGCCAGCAGCGGTGGCGCCAATTGGAAGTGCAATTTGAAATCGCCCTCAAACTGGGCGCCAATTTTGGCCAGAAATGCGGCATCGGTGTGCAAGCGCGCCACTTCATACTCGTCCTTGTAGGCCATGAGCTTGAAGAGGTAGCGCGCCACGGCCCGTGTCAGTGGCATATCGTTCCGCCGTGCGGCGCCCCCAGCTGCGGCATTGGCCATACCCATTTCAGCGCGTCGTACCTGCTCCACAAATGCCGCATATTCGCTCGCGTAGGCAGCATTCTGATAGCCGGTAAGAAACTCGACACGCCTGGCCACCAGATCGTCAATCGACTCCGCAGTGTGCGGCGTGAAGCGCACCATCTGTCCCGGGTTGAGCAATTGCTGCACGGCGGGCCAGTCCAGCGCCGCTTTACGACCCCAGGCGAAGGCTGTCTTGTTGTTGTCAACCGCCACGGCATTGAGCTCAATGGCCCGAATCAGCGAGGCCAACTGCAGCGGAATCCAGCCCTTTTGCCAAGCAAAGCCCAGCATGATGGGGTTGGTGTAAATACTGTCGCCGAGGAACTGCACCGCGATGGCATCGGCATCCAAGGCGCCCACACCGTCTTGGCCGACCACACGGGCAATTTCGTGGAGACATTCGTCGCCCGGATTGGTCCAGTTGGGCTGCGAAACGAAAGCAGCCGTTGGCGCGCTGTGGGAATTGATGGCCACATGGGTGCGGCCCTGGCGCATGCGCAGCACGGTTTCCTTACCCGCCACCACGATCGGGTCGCAACCAATCACCAGGTCGGCCGACGCCATGCTGACGCGTGTGGTGCGGATGTCTTCCTGTTGCGCCGCAATCAGCACATGGCTCCAGGTGGCACCGCCCTTCTGCGCCAGACCTCCGGCATCCTGTGTGACAACGCCTTTACCCTCAAGGTGGGCCGCCACGCCTAGCAACTGGCCGATGGTGATGACACCCGTGCCGCCAACCCCGGCTACGATGATGCCCCAGGCACCGGTCAAAAGGGGAAGTGCCGGCTCGGGCAACTCGCCCACATCGGGAGCGGAAGACTTGGCCTTCACTTTCTTGCGAAGTTGCCCACCTTCAACGGTCACAAAGCTGGGGCAAAAGCCCTTGATACAGCTGAAGTCCTTGTTGCAGGTGCTCTGGTTAATCTGGCGTTTGCGGCCAAACTCGGTCTCCAAGGGCTCCACGCTCACGCAGTTGCTCTGCGCACCGCAGTCGCCACAGCCCTCGCATACCAGTTCGTTGATGACCACACGCCGGGCCGGGTCCACCATGGTTCCGCGCTTGCGGCGGCGGCGCTTCTCAGTGGCACAGGTCTGGTCGTAGATGATGACGGTGGTGCCCTTGATCGCGCGAAATTCTTTCTGGATGGTGTCCAGTTCGTCGCGGTGGTGTACGGTCACACCTTCGGCCAGGGCTAGCTGCTCATACTTTTGCGGCTCATCCGTAACCACCACGATCCGGACTGCGCCTTCGGCCCGCATGCTTTGCGCTATCTGCACGACCGAATGTCCCTCCGGCCGCTCACCAACCTGCTGGCCACCGGTCATGGCGACGGCGTCGTTGTACAGAATCTTGTAGGTAATGTTGACACCGGCTGCAATGCTCTGGCGCACTGCCAGCAGGCCGCTGTGGAAGTAGGTCCCATCCCCCAAATTGGCGAACATGTGCTGGTCGTTGCTGAAGGGCTGTTGACCAACCCATGGCACGCCTTCGCCGCCCATCTGGGTAAAGCCCACGGTGGATCGGCCCATCCACACCGTCATGAAGTGGCAGCCGATGCCGGCCATGGCGCGCGAGCCATCGGGCACCTTGGTACTGGTGTTGTGTGGGCACCCCGAGCAGAACCAGGGCTGGCGGTCACCCAACTTGATCTCGGCCTTGGCGCGGTTCACTTCCAGCACCTGCATGGCGCTTTCCTTGGCACTCAAGATGGCCAGTTGGGAGTCGATGCGCGCTGCGATATCACTGTCCACACCCATCAGCTTGATGCGCTGGGCAATCGCCCGCGCAATGATGGAAGGCGATAAATCCGCATTGGCGCGCAACAGCGTATTGGCGTGCGGGTTGGCCATGCCCCATTCCCCACCACTGCCGAATCCCGACGCATCGGACTCAGCCTCGTTGAACTTGCCCAGTACGCGTGGGCGCACGTCGGAGCGCCAGTTGTATAGGCCCTCCTTCAGCTGGTATTCGATGACCTGGCGTTTTTCTTCCACTACCAAAATTTCCTGCAGGCCGGTAGCAAACTCTCGCGTCAACTGGGCTTCCAACGGCCACACCACACCGACCTTGTGCAGCCGGATGCCGATGCGCCTGCAGGTATCGTCGTCCAGACCCAAATCCAGCAGCGCCTGGCGTGTGTCGTTATAGGCCTTGCCGCTGGCGATCAGACCCAACCGGTCGTTCGGACCTTCGATGACGTTGTAGTTCAGCCGGTTGGCACGGATATAGGCCAAGGCGGCGTACCACTTGTAGTCAAACAGGCGGGCTTCCTGGTCCAACGCGTGGTCGGGC
>DAOQRI010000089.1:0-8501 GCA_035355475.1 Rhodoferax sp.
CGTCACCCAGGCGTTGTGCTCGCTCACGATTGCTGACTGGTGGCCAATGCCCAGCGAATAGCCGTAGGGGTAGGCTCCATCCTGCGCAACCTCAAACAGGTTGTTGTATACATGCACCTTGCCAAAACGTACGCGCGGTGTGCGCTCCTTGGTCCGCTCAAACCAGTTGTGGTGCAGGGTGACCTTGAGCGCTTCGGCATCCTGGGTCACGCCGTCACCGTTGCCGATCAGAATCGTCTTGTCGTGGTTGCGAAAGTGGTTCCAGGAAACGGTCACCCAATTGGACTGCCGGATGATGTCCAGCAAACCATCGTGGTGTTGCACCCGGCGTCCAAACAGGTTCGGTTCCTGATCATCCGGGCGCGCACCGTCGTCAAACGTGCAGTGGTCGATCCACACATGGGTGGCGCTGCGCAGGGTGATGGCGTCGTAAGCCGAATTCCATTCCCCGGAAGCGTTGTCCTTGGGGTCCCACGCAGGAAAGTAGTCATACGCATCCGAAAAGTGGATGTTGCGGATGATGACGTTGTCCACACGTTCGACCAGCAGATTCCCATTGACGATGGAGGCATCCCGCCCAATCCCCACCAGCGTGGTGCGAGAGGGAACTCTCACTACGATTTGCTCAGCCTGCCTGCGGGCAGATCGCAACCGCACTTCCTCCTGTGGGCCGCTGGGCGGAATCTTGCCCCAGGTCGCAGGGTCAAAAGCCGCCAGAAAGGCCTGCGCGTCATAGGCTGCATCGCGGTAGTCAGCAAAGCCCAGAGCCCGGCCACTGTCGTCGGTACTGAGGTCAATACGTCCCATCACCCGCACCACGCGGGGGTGTACACCGGGCACCAATGCTGCTACCAGTTCAGCCCGGTTGCGCACGGTATAGACATGCTCGAGCGCGGCATCCGCGCCGCCCTGTGTGCTGCCGTGCGCGGAGGCCCAACCGTCCCCGGACCCGAGGGTCTCACGACTCCAATCTGCCCCTTTGCCTTGCGCGTCTCCCGCAGCATCGCTGGTATTTCTCCACTCCGCCATGCGGTTGGCCTGGTCACCGGATACCGAAAAGGGACGGCGCGACGTGGAAGCAGCCCAGGGTCCGATGTGACGACCCAAAACGCTGTCACGCACGACCGCCTGCCCATTGGGTGATACACCCTTTTGCCAGGCACCTTTGGCAACACCCTGATCCCACGCACGCCCAAGTGAAATAGAACCCTGGCGCAGTCCGGCCTCACCAATGAGGCGACTGTTGTGGACCAGAATGCCCAGCCGCGTCTGCGCAGCGGTACTGGGCGCCAGAATGTGCCCGCCATTGCCGGGAACCCGGCGACCCGATCGGCTCAAAATAGTGCTGTCATCCACGACCAGGGTGCCGGCACCGAAAATGAAATCTACATCGCCTGCAATCACACTGCGGTGCACATAGACACGGTCCCCCGCGTCGTTGGGCTGGGAGCGCACGTACAAGGTGTCCTGGTGACCCAGAAGACGTACGTCTTCCAGTTGAATGCGGTCGCCCTGGGTCATGAAAGCCACGGCCTGCGCCCCACCTGATTCCGCAACATGGGCGGGATAGCCCACCCCGTCACGCACGCCATTCATGGCATCGTTTTCAACAGTCAGGTTGGACAGCTGCACATCGTTGCTGAAAATGGCGAGCGTTGCACTGCTGAAGGTGCCGTAACTGGAAGCATCCACATCCGGTAAGCAGGGGTTGCCTGCGTCGACACCCGCACGCTTGCTCTCGCCCGCATACCGTGAGGCGACCACGCGTACCTCAGCCGGTCTGTCGCCAAGCCCTACGAGGGCCACAGGCGACTTGCCCTGCAAACACACTTGACCACGGTAGGTTCCCGGTATGACGCCAATCACCGTGCGCCGTGCTCCTGGAGCGTTGGCTGCGGACGGGACTGCGTCGAACGCCGCCTGGAGGCTGCGATGCGTGCCACTGCCGTCCAACGCGACAACGAAATCAGGCTTCGCACCCAGGATAGCTGCACGCGCCACCGGATTCCATGGCGTAGGTCCCTGCGCCAGATATGCAGCTACCGTGTATTCCTGCGCTACACCAGCATCCAGTTGAGGACGCGCGGGGTTTTGTGCCAGTGCACTCAAAGAGATCACAGCACATAGGAAAACGCACAACCTCATGGCTGTGCCACGTCTACCAGATAGAGCGCGGGTTCGCCTTCTGCATCCGAACTAAACAGCACCTGCTTCTCATCGGGAGTGAACGAGGGATGTGGATGCGTCACCTGCCGGCTGCCTTTGTGGACACGCCATGACGAGTCATGGTGGGCCACCGCCCGCACACTTCCTGTACTGAGGTCAAAGACATGCAGGAACGGGTCAGTCGCGATGTCATGGCTTCCAGCATCCGACACATCGGCCGGCGAGCCACACCCGTCACCCACCAGCAGGGTTCCATTGAAATTGCTCATCAGGTGCGAGCACGGCGGCATGGACATCAGCCGCTTGTCTTCCAGCGTGACCGGGTCCAGCGCGCAAATCCAGCGGTCGCGTTGGCCCTTCAGATACGACACATAAATCATGGATGAACCGTCTGGAACCCAGAACTCATGGGTGCAAGCCTCGCCCGCCTGGTGCACCTTTCCACACCGCAGGTTGCTTCCATCCTCGTTGATGAACCACATGCGGGCGTCTACCAAGTCGTGGGGTCCTTCGTGACAGAACGCCACGGTGTCGTCATGGAAAGGCTGGTACTGCGGATGGCCGAGCCAGCCGTGCTTTTCCAGAATCACGTCACGCGCACCGGTGGCCAGATCGATGCGGATCAAGCGGCACCGCGGCTTGGCGTGGTACATGTCGTGGAACTTCTTCCAGTCAGAGAGCGGGAACCAGTCGTCCGCGTGGATTTCGATGCCCACCATCTTGGTACAGGCGCTGTTGGACACCCAGGTGCCGTAGCCCACCCAGCCATGGGGCACGGTGTACAGCACCTCTTCACTCAAGTCTGCCAGCGCCAGTCGGACCAATTGACGCTCGGCTCGCACAAAGTACAGGTGCTGGTCATCGGGGCTCATGAAACCTCCAAACGTGTTCTCGCCACGCTGGTCCGTCAGCTGCGTGGCCACTTGGGAGTTAAGGTCCAGCAGGTGGTAGTTCCAGGCATTACCGGGGCCGAATTCACCGGCAAAAACCAGTTTGGAACCATCCTGTGTAAAGCACTTCTGGTAGAAGTAGTTGCGGTGGCAGGTGATATCGGTCGGCGTCAGCCGTGTCACGCGCGCACCGGTGTCGGGGTCGGTCTTGGAAACAAAATTCAGTTGGCGTTGGGTAGATTTGCTCATGGTCTTTACTTGATGCGTTTCAACAGGGCGTTGCCTTCTTCAACCAGGCGGCGGGCGGCCTCCTGGTCAGTTGTCTTGCCGTAGGCGACGGTCTCAAACACTTCCCGCATGAACTTGTGCAAACGGGCATGTTCGAACAGCGGTGCTGGGACAGGAACCCGTCCTGCATCCCGCTGTTTCTTGATCTGTTCGTGCGCTGCCAGCTCCATGGCTGGCAGCTTGTTGGTTTGCAAAAGCACCTCACGCTGGCCGCGCGCCGCAGGTACGCCACGGGTCTTTCCCAGAATGCGCGCCGCCTGCGGATCGGTCAGCAGAAAATTGATTAGCCGCGCCGACAATTCCGGCTGTCTGCTATTGCGCCCGACGGCCAGCATGACGCTGGGGCGTCCGAACATGCCGCTGACCGGCGCGCCGGGCAGCGTGGGAAACTCCCCCAGCACCAGATCTTGTTGCTTGTTCAACGTGGCGGCTCGCAAGGGGATGGCGGAGTCCCACGCAAAGTTGCCCGCCCAATTGCCCACCACCCAGTCCTGTTGCTGCTCGGTAGCCTTGTCGGCACCGCCCAGACTGGCACGCAAGGGCAATGGCGTGGCGACATGCTCCGTGATCAGGCGACGATACGTCTGTACCCATTCCAGCGCCGCAGCAGGGCTCATCGCTACCTTCGGCTCCACGGGGTCTACATAGGCTGTCCCATGCTTCTGCTGCACGTAAGCCTGTGACAGCAGCATCATGTCGTACAGCTCGCCGTCAAGGGGATACGCGTGTTCGCCGAGCTTGGCTTTGAATACTGGACCGGCTGCAAAGATGTCATCCCAGGTCGTGGGCACAGCCAGTCCGGCGCGGTCAAAACTCGCCTTGTTCCACAGGAGAACACGGGCCGTATTAGCGGAAGGCAAAGCGTTGAGCTTACCGGCCACCCGCCCTGCCTCCACGTCCTGCGACGTGAACTGATCAAGGGCCAGCAACGCTCGATATTGGTCCAGATCGACAAAGCCATTGCCCCGCTTGGAAAACATGGCCAACCAGGCCCAGTTGATCTGCATGACGTCGGGCTCGGAGCCACCCGCAATCTGCGTGGTGAGGCGCTCCAGGTAACCGTGAAAGCCCATGTACTCGGCCTTTACTTTGAGACCCGGATTTTGCTGTTCGAACAGTGCGATGGCCTTCAGCGTGGACTCATGCCGGCTCGCCCCACCCCACCACGCGAAACGCAGCACCGTTGGGGATGGTGCCTGCGCCTGCGCCAGCAAGGGACTCAAGGCCAGTGCGGCAAAGTGTCGGCGTTGCAGCATCAGGCGCTCCGCAACAGGCTCTCGCCGCTCTCAGCGTCAAACAGGTGGACGCGTTGCATCTGGAGATGGAACTCATGTGCGGCGCCACGGGTCTTGTTCTGCAAACCATGGAGTTCGTCGGCTGGCACACGTGCGCTCAGTGCCAGATCGCCCACCGTGAAATGCACAAAAACTTCACTGCCCATGTGCTCGACAAAGCGCAAAGTGCCGGGCACAGGAACGCTGTCACCCTGGGGGCGTGGCCCGGCAGACACGTGTTCGGGGCGCAAACCCAGCTGCACCGCGCCGCCACGGCTGTTGAGTTGGGCCGCGCGGGCTGCGGGCAGGCGCAACACCTGACCACCGAGTTCGACTCCGACACCGTCTTCATGCGGCAGAATTTTCGCCTTGACGATATTCATTTCCGGCGAACCAATGAAGCTAGCCACAAAGGCGTTGGCTGGCCGGTCGTAAAGCGCGGTGGGCGTGTCCACCTGCTGGATCACACCATCCTTGAGCACACAGATGCGCTCACCCATGGTCATGGCTTCCACCTGGTCGTGCGTCACATAGACCACGGTTGCTGGTTGGCCCGACTCACGCAAAGTACGGTGCAATTCGGTCAGGCGCACCCGCATGGCGGCGCGCAGCTTGGCGTCCAGATTGGACAGGGGTTCATCAAACAAAAACACTTCGGGCTTTTTCACAATGGCCCGGCCCACGGCCACGCGCTGGGCCTGCCCGCCGCTGAGCTGCTTGGGGTATCGCTCCAGCAAATGCTCCATCTCCAGCAGACCGGCGGCATGGCGCACGCGCAGCTGGACTTCGGCCTTGGGGGTGCCGGCCAACTTGAGCCCGAACGCCAGGTTGTCATACACCGTCATGTGGGGATACAGCGCGTAGTTCTGGAACACCATGGCGATACCGCGCTGCTTGGGTGCCAGTTGGTTGACTAACTGGTTGCCGATATGCAGCTCACCGGCGGTAATGCTTTCCAAGCCGGCAATCATGCGCAGCAAGGTGCTCTTGGCGCATCCGGAAGGGCCAACAAACACCATGAATTCGCCGTCGCGCACTTCAAGGTCTACACCGTGCACGGCCTTGAAGCCATTGGGATAGACCTTTTCGATCTTCTTGAGGCTGAGTTTTGCCACTATGCGTTCTCTCCGTCTCTATCCTTTGACACCGCTGGACGTGGCGCCTTCAATGAAGTGCTTTTGTGCGGCAAAAAATACGGCCACCGATGGAATCAGCGCGACCACCGAAATGGCAATCACGTTGGCCCACTCCACCTCTTCGGTCGCGCCAATGCTCATCTTCAATGCCAGTGACACTGGGTACTTCTCAACCGATGCCAGGTAAATCAGCGGACCCATAAAGTCGTTCATGGTCCAGATGAACTGAAACACGATGACTGAAACGATGGCCGGCTTGAGCAGTGGCACGATGATGTGCCACAACAGTTGCAGCGCATTGCAGCCGTCGATCTGTGCCGCCTCTTCCATATCCCGCGGGATGCCCTTCAAAAATTGCACCAGCATGAAAACAAAAAAGGTGTCCGTGGCAAATGCGGAGGGCACGATGAGTGGCAGGTAGGAGTCCAGCCAACCGAGCTCGCGAAACACCAAGTACTGCGGCAGACGCAACACAATCAGTGGCAGCATCATGGTGCCCACCATGATGGAGAACAGCAGCTTTCGACCCCAGAACTCGAAGCGTGCAAACGCATAGGCCACCAGCAGGCAGGAGATCACGGTGACGACAATGCGCGGAATGGTGATCAGGAAGCTGTTCAAGAAATAGGTAGCAAAGGTGTACTCGGTGCTGGTCTTCCAGCCTTTGGCATAGGCGCTGAAGTCAAAGCGCTGGGGCCAGAATCCGACTTCGGTAAAGATCTCGCTATTGCTCTTGAACGAGGCGCCTATCAACCAGATCAGCGGATACAGCATGACCAGGGCCACCAACACCAAGGCCAAGTAGCGCAGCCAGGGCCGGCCGCCCTCCCCGTCGGAAGCGCGCATGCTGTCTGCACTCATTTGCGCGACTCTTTCTCACCGGCGTAAAACACCCAATACCTGGAACTCCAGAAGCTGATGGCACTCAGGCAGCCCACCAGCGCGAACAGCACCCATGACAGGGCTGCGCCATAGCCCAGATTGAAGAAGCGAAAGCTCTGGTCGTAGATGTAGAGTGCCAGCACATAGGTGGAACTCAGTGGCCCGCCCTCGGTGATCATGTACGGCCCGTTGAACTCCTGGAAGGCGTGCACCATCTGCATGATCATGTTGAAAAAGATCACCGGCGTGATGAGCGGCACTGTGATCTTCCAGAACTGTTGCAGCTTGCTTGCGCCGTCGCATTCGGCGGCCTCGTAGAGCGACACGGGCACGTTTTGCAGCGCTGCCAGAAAGATCACCATGGCCGAGCCAAACTGCCAGGTGAACAGCAGGACTATGGTCCACATGGAATAGTGCTCATCTGCCAGCCAGGCTATGGGTTCCAGACCTGCCTGCGTCATCAGCAGATTGACCAGCCCATTCTTGGCAAAAATGAAGCGCCACAGCACCGCCACGGCTATCGAGCCGCCCAAAATGGAAGGCAGGTAGAAGGCGGCGCGAAAGAAGTTGATGCCGCGCAGGCGGAAGTTCAGCACATGGGCAATGAACAGCGCAAAGCCCACGCGCAGCGGAACTGCCAGGACTGCAAACAGCAGCGTGACGCCCAGAGACTTTCTAAACAGCGGATCGGCCAACGCCAGCTCGCGGTAGTTTTCCAAGCCCACATACTGCGGCGGATCAATCAGGTCGTACTGCGTGAAGCTGAGCGCCAGGCTCATCACAAACGGAAACAACTTGAACAGCAGAACCCCCAGCACAAAGGGCAGGACAAACAAAAACCCTATGCGCTTGTTCTCGTACATGGCTGAGGACTCCCCGTCGCAAGGCTCGCGCCCTATCGCGCCAGCCAGCCGCCATCCACCGCGATGGTGTAGCCATTCACGTAATCGGACGCCTTGGAGGCCAGAAACACCACCGGTCCCGCCAGGTCTTGGGGCACCCCCCAACGATTGGCGGGGATGCGCTCCAGGATCGCCGCGTTACGGGCTTCATCCGCACGCAAGGCAGCCGTGTTGTCGGTGGCCATGTAGCCTGGCGCAATGGCATTCACGTTGACACCGTGCGCTGCCCACTCATTGGCCAAAGCGCGTGTCACTCCCATAACGGCGCTCTTGGATGCCGTATATGACGGCACCCGCACGCCGCCCTGGAAGGACAGCATCGAGGCCACATTGATGATCTTACCGCCCGTACCTTGCTTGATGAACTGCTTTGCCACCGCTTGCGCCAGAAAGAACACCGTCTTGAGGTTGAGGTCGATGACGTCATCCCAGTCCTTCTCGCTGAAGTCGATGGCGTCGCAGCGGCGGATGATGCCGGCGTTGTTGACCAGGATGTCCAGCTTGCCCGAAAGTGCAAGCCCCTGCTCCACCAGACCTTGCAGGCAACTGGCATCTGACAGATTGGCGCGCAGATCCAGAAACTTGCGACCCAGTGCCTCGACTTGGGCTCGGGTGTCATCGGGTGCGCTGACGTTGACGCCGACGATGTCGGCGCCAGCTTGCGCCAGCGCCACGGCCATGCCCTGGCCCAGGCCGGTGTTGCAACCGGTGACCATGGCGACACGGCCCTGGAGTTGGAATTGTTCAAGAATCATGGTATTCGGAATGTTTTGAGGGTTCGAATTAGCGCAAAGCAGTCATGGGAATGTGGTCCATGTCCGAGAAAACCTGGTTCTCGCCCACCATGCCCCAAATGAAGGTGTAAGCCTGCGTGCCCACACCCGAGTGCAAGGACCAGCTCGGGCTAATCACCGCTTGTTCGTTGCGTACCACCAGGTGGCGTGTCTGGGTGGGCTCGCCCAT
>DAOQRI010000090.1:0-8443 GCA_035355475.1 Rhodoferax sp.
ACCGATGATGCCTGTGCGGTGCGGGTACGCACCTGTCAGCATGGTGGCGTGCCCAGCCGCCGTCACGGTGAAGGCATGCCCGTAGTGGGCATTGGCAAACCAGCTGCCGCGCTGCAGGAAGCGGTTGAAACCATCGGGCGCCAATTGGGTCCGGTAACTCAGCACCTGGCGTTGCGGTAGACCGTCAATGGCGATGAGTACGACGAGTTTGGGGCGCGCGGGTTGCGTTGCAGCAACGCGCGCCTGCGCCGGAGTCGCTGCGACGGTAGCAGTCAGGAGATTGATCAGGAGAACCGAGGAAAGCAGTCGCAAGGGAGGCGGGGTCATGGGGTCGTCAACGTACGGGCCAGCCATTGGCAGACCGGGCTGTGGGAATCTTCCAGGCCGTGTATCACGGTGAAATGGTTGGCGCCGGGTAGCGCCTGCAGTGTGGATGTGTTGCCTGCAGCCTGCCAGGCGTCATGGTAAATCTGCGACTGGCGGGCAAACTCGGCGCTCTCCAACCCACCCCAGGTGAGCCATAGCGGGGTGGCGCAGGGCCGCACCAAGAAAGCGGGAGAGTTGCGCCGTATGGTGCCGTCATCGAGTTGAATCAGGGGCTGCAGGTAGCTGTAGCGCAGGGGCTGCAGGTCATACAGGCCGCTGAACGCAACGGCCCCGGCCAGCGGGTCTTGCGGCAGACCATAGTCGCGGGCCCACTCGGTTTGCAGGCACATGGCGGTGAGGTGGCCACCGGCGGAATGCCCGCCAATGGCCACGCGCGTCGGGTCGCCACCATATTGGCCAATGTTGCGCAGTACCCAGGCCGTTGCCGCACGCACCTGTCGCGTGATTTCGTCAATGGTGACAAAAGGGCACAAGGCGTAATGCACCACGACTGTCGTGATGCCCAACGGATGCAGGCCCAAGGCTACGCCGCTGAAGTCCTTGCTGGACAGGGCGCGCCAGTAGCCACCATGGATAAAAACGAACACCGGAGCGTTGGGCTCATGGGCTGGGAAGATGTCCAGCGTCTCATCCAGCGTGGGACCGTAGGGCACATTGAGTTCACAGCGCAGCGATGCGCGGGCATGGGCTGCGCGTGCGGCAAAGTGCAGCATGGGCTGGTCGTTCGGTTCCAGCCCCGCACTGGGGTTGTACTGGGCGTCTATTTGTGCCTGGTTGTCAAAGTCGCGATACAGCGTGCGCATAGGGTCTGTTGGTGCAATGGTGTGGGGTGATTATCCCCACACGGTGACCTTCGCCGCGAACCCGGTCGGCAACCGGCGTATCAGTTCAGGTACGACTCAGCGCGTGCTTCAAAGTCTTCGGCGTCAATGGCTGCGTCATAGGCCGCACGACTGGCCAGCGCTTCCTGGGTATAGGGAATCAGTGGCTTGTCCAGCGGACGCAGTTTATGGCGACGCAGGCCGCGCAATTGTTGCGAGCGCTCCATGGTTTGCAGAACCAGTTCGGGCTCCATCATCAGACTGAAGGGATTGAGTGCGATTGCTGTGACTGTCATGGTGGTTCTCCGGTTGCATCTGTGCGCCAGTGGACGGGTTTGGCGCTTGAGACAACTGTAGTCACTGTGTTGCGAAACTGGAGTCAGCAAGACACTGGAAAGGGTGTAGGAATTTGCCTTACAAACCCGGGGGCAAGGTTTGTCCTGAACGTCTTGTTACGTTTGTGAACCAGCAGGCTGGCGAGAAGTGCAGCAAAATCCGGCATTGAACGCTACCGACGGCGGCACAACAAGGACGGTGGAACGTGAAAATAGTTCTCAAACATACGAAACAAACCCTGGCTGTCTTGGCTCTGCTGGGTTCGTTGAATGCCCACGCCGCCAGCGCCTTTGATGCCACCATCAACCGCCTGTTCATCACATCGATCTCGGTGAACGGGGCCAGCTACGTCAACGTGTCGGCCACCATCCATTCGTACATGCTGCTGGGTGTAGAAAACGGCACGCCCGGCGCAGACACATTTGATCCGGCCAATAACCTGCTAACACTGGGTTCGGTCGTGTTCTTGGGCACGACCTATAACAACGTGCGGGTGCAGCTGAACTCGTTCACATTATTGGCGGCCACGCCCGTAGCCAACACCCAGGTCACCCCGACGACGCCAACGACGCCGACCACACCCACATCTCCAACGACACCCGCTGCGCCCACCCCCCCGGGCGGCACGCTGACGGCGGACAATACCTGCAACCTGGCCAACTTCCAGACCGACTTGATGGCCCTGATCAACCAGGCCCGCGCCAGCAACCAAATCTGTGGTGGCGTTAACTACCCGGCTGTCGCAGCCGTAGCCTGGAACAGCCAACTATTCGAGGCCGCTGCGGGCCATTCGTCTGACATGGCCACACAAAACTACTTTTCGCACACCAGTCTGGATGGCCGTACTGCCGGCCAGCGCATCACCGCGGCCGGCTACGGCTGGACTGCTTACGGGGAGAACATCGCGGCAGGGCAAAGCAGCGTGTCCTCCGTGGTGGCAGGCTGGATGGCCAGCGCAGGGCATTGCAGCAACATCATGAACAGCAACTTCACGGGCGTGGCAGTGGCCTGCGTTAGCAACAGCAGTTCTGCATACAACCGTTACTGGACGATGAACCTGGGTCGGCAG
Source organism: Rhodoferax sp. (assembly GCA_035355475.1). Taxonomy (GTDB): domain Bacteria; phylum Pseudomonadota; class Gammaproteobacteria; order Burkholderiales; family Burkholderiaceae_C; genus Allorhodoferax. The sequence goes on from DAOQRI010000090.1 coordinate 2,614, forward strand.
TAAGCCCGCTATGTTTAGTCGGCCAAGCTCATCACCCGCGCACGCACACTCTTGCCCTTTACCTTGCCGGCATTGAGCTTGTCACAGGCCTGCTTGGCCACAGCCCGTGCAACCGCCACAAACGTGCAGAACTCGGTCACCTGAATCTTGCCAATCTGTTCTCTTGTGTAGGCCGGGCCGCCCTCGTCATTGGTGAGGGCACCCAGCACATCGCCAGGTCGGATCTTTTCCTTGCGACCACCCAGAATCTGAATGGTCGCCATGGGCGGCAGCAACGGGCCGCTGGCCGTGGGTGTCAACTCGTCCAGCTTGTGCCAGACCGAAGGTTTGTTCTGGTACTGCTCGATCTTGCCCACGGCGCCCATGTCGTTCATGGCTGCCAGGCTCAGGGCCAAGCCAGAAGCGCCCGCGCGCCCGGTGCGGCCGATGCGGTGCACGTGCACTTCGGGGTCGGGGGTGATGTCCACATTGATCACCGCTTCGAGCTGGTTGATGTCCAGTCCGCGCGATGCCACGTCGGTGGCCACCAATACGGAACAGCTGCGGTTGGCAAACTGGGCCAGCACCTGGTCGCGCTCGCGCTGCTCCAGTTCGCCATACAGAGCCAGCGCGTGAAAGCCCTCGGATTGCAGCAGCGTCACCAGGTCCTTGCATTGCTGCTTGGTGTTGCAGAAAGCCAGCGTGCTGACCGGGCGGAAGTGGCGCAGCAACTGGCCCACGGTCTGCAGCCGGGTGGGGCGCGTCACTTCGTAAAACCGCTGCTCGATCAGGCTCTCGGTCTTGGGCGCTGCCACTTCCACGCGCTGGGGATCACGCATGAACTGTTTGGCCAGTTTTTCAATACCCTCGGGGTAGGTAGCCGAGAACAGCAGGGTTTGCCGGTTGGCCGGGCACTGCTTGGCCACGGTGGTAATGTCGTCAAAAAAGCCCATGTCCAGCATGCGGTCAGCCTCGTCCAGCACCAGGGTGTTGAGGCCTTCGAGCGTCAGATAGCCGCGCTCCAGGTGGTCCATGATGCGCCCGGGCGTGCCCACGACCACGTGCGCACCGTTCTCCAGCGAGGCCCGCTGACCGCGCAGCGCAATGCCGCCACACAGGGTGACGACCTTGATGTTTTCTTCGGCACGCGCCAGGCGGCGGATTTCCACGGTCACCTGGTCTGCCAGCTCGCGCGTGGGGCACAGCACCATGGCCTGCACTGCAAACCAGCGCGGGTTGAGCTTGGCCAACAGGGCCAGCGCAAACGCAGCCGTCTTGCCGCTGCCGGTCTGGGCCTGGGCGATCAGGTCCTTGCCCGCCAGGGCGACGGGCAGGCTGGCGGCCTGTATGGGCGTCATCTCGGCGTAGCCGAGCTGTTGCAGATTGGTCAGTGCGGCGGGCGAGAGGGGGAGAGAAGAGAAAGCTGTCATGTCGCGATTATCGGGCTTGGGGTCACGGGATGGTTGGCTGCCCGCCCTAAATGCTATTACTCTGATAGCTGACTACGCAGCATCTAAGAGGGCTGGACGCCTGTTTGGCACGTAATTGACGGCTAGGTGTCGCCGTGCGCGCGGTGGGTGGCGTGACCCGCGTTTTCCGGCTTACTTCGCGGGCCTCGCCACCCGTCCATCGAAGGAGCATTTTGTTGGGATTACTGCTTTAGGCAAATTGCATTCGCCGATCCAATGGAGCAACTATGGCGATCTCCAATTGAAAGGCGACTCATTTGGCACCCATCAAAGTAAGCCTCTTCAATGCGAATGGCTTCTGGCTCAACGCCACAATGCTCAAATTGAAGCGATTCATAGAGTCTTACGGCAGCGGGATTTGGGACATAGACTGTGAGATTGATGCGCCGTACGCCAGCCGACTCTGCATGCACGATTGCCCTTTGAACAACGGCACGACCGAGGCCCTTTCTTCTATATCGGGGTGACACGAATACCCCCCAAAGCGTAGTTTTGTGGCGAGATGACGGTAGTTTGCTAGGCCAGGCAACGGCCGCGCTGGCCACCAACTCGTCACTATGAAATGCACCAAACGCCGCATTGGGTTCTGGATAGGCGAGTTGGTCACGAAAGCCTTGAAGCGGTCTAGTCAACTCCTCTTCCAGAGTGAGTCCCATGGGAATTGGATTGTCGGCAGTGAGTTCGCGCCGTAACTTCGAAAATGCTTCTGCGTCATCGGCACCCAATTGTCGAATTTGAAAATCCATCACAGGTCGCTTTAAGAATGAGTTTGTCGAGCCGTTTTGCGCTCCGGATGCCAAGATTAGCAGAGGACTCCTGACAAGAGCGACTGCTATCGCGGCATTGCGAATACCAGTGTGCGATCCTGGTTTCTCGCCGAAACATGAAAACCACAGAGATGCAGCAACCCGCGAGGTGGGCCGGAGAACGGATACCCGGGCTACCTGCATCCAACGTGCCCTACCCCAAGCCCTCCCTAAAATGCAGCATCGCCAGAAACACAGACCACCATGAAACTCAAACTCCCCAGTCTCCTGCTCGCATCGCTGCTGCTGTCAGCATGCGGCACTACCGTCGTCAACCCGGTCAGCGGTCGGGCCGAACGTTCGGTGATGGACGAGAGTAGCGAAATCGCTGAGGGCGCCAAGGGCCACCAACAGGTGCTGCAGGAATACGGCGTCTATAACAACCCTGCCGTGCAGTCCTATGTCAACGCGCTCGGTCAGCGCCTGGCGGCACAGTCGCACCGCAAGCAGTTGCAATGGCATTTCACCGTGCTCGATACGCCCACCATCAACGCGTTTGCGCTGCCCGGCGGCTATGTGTATGTCACGCGCGGCATCATGGCCTACATGGACAGCGAGGCCGATCTGGCCGGGGTGATTGGCCATGAGATTGGCCACGTCACAGCCCGCCACGGCGCGCAGCGCGCCACCAGCCAGCAAAACGCGGGCCTGGGCGTGCTGGCAGCCAGTGTGCTGGGTGCGGTGCTGGAAGCCAAAGGCATCAGCGGGGCAGGGCAAATGGCCGGGCAGATGTCACAGACCGTGGCTGCGGGCTACATCGCTTCTTATGGGCGAGATCAGGAACTGCAGGCCGATGCGCTGGGAGCCGAATACCTGGCGCGCAACACCTTTGATCCGCGCAATATGATTGATGTGATTCGCGTCCTGAAAGACCAGGAGCGCTTCGCCGCCGATGTGGCCAGGGCCGAAGGCCGTAGCGCCCCGGCGCAGGCCGACTGGCTGTCGTCACATCCGTCTAACGACCAGCGGCTCAATGCCATCACCCAACTGGCTTCGCCGCACAAGGGCAATTACGCGGACGAGGGACGTGCGCGTTACCAGAAAGTGATTGCGGGCATGGCGTTTGGTGAGAGCGCCGACCAGGGCCTGAGCCGGGGCCGCAACTACTTCCACAGCGCATTGGGCATTGCGGTCACAGCACCGGCGCTATGGCAGATCCAGAACGATACCGACAAGCTCGGCCTGATGAGCCCGGCGGGTGATGCCGCACTGTTTGTGCGCCTCTTGCCTCCCAAGGCGGGCAAGGATCCGGCTGTCATCATCCGCGACCTGCTCAAGCCGGCCAGCGGCCAGAGTCAGGCCTTGTCCATCAACGGGCTGCAGGCCACGCGTTTTCTGGGCACCCGCCAGGACGCCCAGGGCCAGACCCAGCCCCTTGCCGCCACGGTGGTGCGCGGCCCCTCCGACAACATGTATGTGCTGCAGGCACTCGCCAAAGACGCCGCTGCGCTACAACGCGCGCAGGCCGCCCTGCTGGAGGCTGAAGGCAGCTTTCGGCCACTCTCGGCGCAAGATCGAGCAGCGGCGCGGCCCTGGTTTATTAAGACCGCGGTCTACCCCAAAGGCGGTTTTGCCGAGCTGGCCCGAACCTCGCCTATCGAGCGGGCGGAACAGCAGCTGCGCCTGATCAACGGCTTCTACGGTGGTGGCGAGCCCAAGCCGGGTCAAAGCGTTAAAGTAATCGAACTCCAATGAAAGCCTGGGCATGAACGCATTGCACATTTCCACCCAGTTTGACGCGGGCGCCATCGAGGTGGTGAGCCTGAGCGACCCGCGCCATATCGAACTGAAGATTCGCCCGGACAATGCCAGCGAATTTGCACAGTGGTTCCACTTTGCGCTACATGGCGCCAAAGGTCAGCCTGTGACGCTGCGGTTCCTGAACGCCGGTGCCTGTGCTTACCCCAAGGGCTGGGAGGGCTACCAGGTGGTGGCCAGCCATGACCGGCAGAGCTGGTTTCGAATCGACACCACGTTTGACGGCACGGTGATGACAGCGCAGGCCACGCCTGCGGGCGACTGCATGTACTTTGCGTACTTTGAGCCCTATTCCCACGAACTGCACCTGGACCTGCTGGCCTCTGCGGCCCAGTCTCCCCATGTGACGCAGGAGCGCTTGGGCAGCACTTTGGATGGGCGCGATATGGCCCTGCTGCGCATCACCGACGTCTCTGGAGGACTACCCTTAGCCGAGCGCAAGCGGGTGTGGGTCATTGCCCGCCAGCACCCCGGCGAGACCATGGCCGAGTGGTTTATCGAAGGCTTTCTGGAGCGGCTGCTGGACACCGACGATGCGGTTAGCCGGGTACTGTTGCAGCGCAGCGTCTTCTATGTGGTGCCCAACATGAACCCGGACGGTGCCGTGCGCGGCAACCTGCGCACCAATGCTGCTGGCGCCAACCTGAACCGTGAGTGGGCCGCGCCCACGATGGAGCGGTCTCCTGAGGTGTTTCTGGTGCGCCAGAAGATGCTGGCAACCGGCGTGGACCTGTGTTTGGACGTCCATGGCGACGAGGCGCTGCCCTACAACTTTGTGGTGGGTTCTGAAGGCAACCCCGGCTACACGCCGCAGGTGGCGGCGCTGGAAGATGCGTTCAAAAACGCCTGGATGGCCAACTGCCCCGATTTTCAGGACCAGTACAACTATGGCCGCAGCGAGCCGGGCACCGCCAACCCCACCCTGGCCACCAACTGGATCGCCCAGCAATTTGGCTGCCTGGCCCTGACCATCGAGATGCCCTTCAAGGACAACGCACAGTTGCCGGATGCGGCCACCGGCTGGAGCGGTGCACGGTCCAAACGGCTGGGCGCCAGCGTGCTGCAACCGCTGCTGGCGGTGTTCTAACTTTCAACTGACCAAGCATCGGTCAGCAACCGCTGCCAATTGAGCCCCAGAAGTTTGTCTATGGTGGACTCTGGGTGGCCGCGTCGGCTCAGTTGGTGGGCCAGAACTTCAAACTGCGTAGGCCCGGTCATGTCCGGCAAAAAGAGTGCGATCGCGCCGTCTTCGCCCGAAGCACCTACACCCGCAGCCTTTCGGCTCTGCACCGCTTCGTTCAAGTAGTGGCGGTATGTTGCGACATCGTCCACTGCGGTGATCGTGCCATCGGTACCCACCGCGACATGGTCTTGCCCTGCGACTTTCAGCGCATGTTCAAGGTGGCGGATGTAGTCCTCCATGTGTGGTTGGCCCGATTCGCGCAGGAATGGCATCGCGTAGATGCCGACCACACCCGCTCGGTCGGCAAGCATGCGCAGGTCTTCATCCCACAGGTTGCGCGGGTGGTCAGTCAGCGATCGGCAGGCCGAGTGCGAAACGGCAACGGGTCGCTTCGATGCCTGAATGGCCGTGCGCATCGTGCCTGGCCCTGCGTGACTGAGGTCCACCAAGACACCACTGCGGTTCATGCAGTCAATGGCTTCGCGTCCAAACGGCGTGATGCCCGGGTCGTGTGCGCACATACAGCCAAAACCTACCGCGTTGGCCCCGTTGTACGTGAGCTGCATCACGCGCACGCCAAGCTGAGCAAAGTGGGCGACCCTGGACGAATCGCCACCCAGCATCTCGGTGTTTTG
>DAOQRI010000091.1:0-8413 GCA_035355475.1 Rhodoferax sp.
GGCCACCTTGGCAGCCCGTTGCAGCTGGGCCGGTGTCAGGTCCGGGCACTCGGCAAGCCCCTCCAGCCAGAATGGATCAGCATCACCTGTGGCGGCAATATCTGAAAGGTGATGCTGTGCAATCTTCAGACGCACGGACCGTGGCGGCGTGCGCATGTGCAGCGAGTAGTCGAAGCGACGCCGATACGCGGGGTCGAGGACACGGACATCGTTGGTGATCCAGATGGCCGGAATCGGATTTTCTTCTAGTGCACGATTGACCCAGGCTTTGCCCGGTGTTTCGCCTTGCTCCAGCATATCCTCCACCTCATCGAAGAGCACCATCGCGTCTCTCCTGCGGCCCAGCAGCCGTTGGCACAGGTTGTAGGATTGCAGACGCTTGATACCGCGAATGGGGTTCCCCTTGTTGTCGGCATAGCCCACCTCAAAGATGTCTGCGCTGAGCAAGCCAGCGACGGCCAGTGCGAACTCGGTCTTGCCGACCCCCGGTGGACCGTACAAGAGAATATTAGTTCCGGGTATGCCTTGACGCATTGCCTGGCGCACGAGGCCGGCAACGATGCTGATCTCGTCTTGCAAGTGGGGGAAGTGCTCGGTGCCCAAGCCACCGGCAGCACGAGGCGTAAAAAAATGGCATACGAGCGGCTCTGCCGACGCATGAGGTTGCATGAGCACCGACGACAAACCATCTGGTATTTCGAAATAGTCCTCAAGATCTCTCTGTTCGGTGCTCAAAGACAACAAGCCCATTCGCCGTAGCGCGCCGTCCGGTCGCAGTGCCAAGTGCAGCGCGGTAGTCGTGCTGGACGTCATTTCCGACAGCAGCAGGACAAAGTCGACTTCCTTGCTGACCGAAATTGACAGATTGGATAGGCAATCGTAGAAATTTTTGTACCCCTTCATCAGAACCAGAAGACACAGGATGGAGAGTTCGGTGGCGTTCAGACCAAGCAAGTCCGCCATCGTTCTCAAATTGGCAAAGAGGGGGTGCGCATAGTCCGAGGAACGGCCTTCAACATTGGCGTGCGCTTCAGCCAGCAGTTCCGCAGTGCGCCGGAGCTTTCGACGCATATCGGCGTCATATCCGCGCTCGACATCGTCGGCATACTCAATGTGCTCCTCGCTGCGCGCGCGCCAATACTCCGGCTTACCAACCTTAAACAAGCCGCGCAGCTTGCCGCAGTCAGGCAAGCGATAGGTCTTGTCCCGTTTCACCATCAAGGTCAGCACCCAGTGCTGAACCAATGGCAACAGAGAGTCATCACCGTTGCTCGCAAGGTCGTCAGACCCTGATGGCAACAGGTACGTGGTGAAGTCGGGATCGGTTTTGTCGGTTGGGTTTGACATGGCTTGTTCCTTTTGAGTCAAAGCAAGTATCCGGATGAAAGCGTCATTACGTGACGCACGCGATCATGCCGTTAGGCTTCCAAACGCTCCCAGATTTCCAATGCCCTGTCACCAAAGGTCAGGCCAAATGCATCGCGGCCTGATATGACGATGCTTGGGTTGATGAGTTCGATGCCCTGGGCGCCACGTAACTTGGAAAGAGACAGCCTAAGACCTTGCAGCGCGTGCTCTTGCAGTTCTGGTGTACCCAATGCCCGAAGTAATTCATATGCTGCGTTCACGGCTTCCACAGGAGCCAGGTTGTTTTGCGCGCCGTTGTGCTGCAGGAGATCAAATTGAACCCTGTCTCTCCCGTCAGCATGTGTTGCCAGCCGCACGACCAGTTCCAGCGTACTTACCCGACAGCGATCGGAATTTTTTACTGCCAGGATCGTTTTGCATCCAAGTGCGCATGAATCTGCATATCCACTTCGGTGGCTCGCATGTCTCAGGCAGATACCCATGGCATCCCCTTGCTTCTTCAAGGCAGCGGCGCTGGTCAGCGTATCAATCACGTAGCCGTTCGTAGCCATAAACGTGCCCCCCAGATAGTCGAAGAATGACGCCTTTGTCTGAAGGAACTCAAGTTCCACACGACGGGTTTCCACCGAGCTAGCGAGGGATTGGCTCCATTTGCTCGACAGCGCAACCAAGCGCCGCCAGGACAGGGTCCCTAGAAACTGGTCGACGCGGTAGTGAACGTCAGCTTTGACCAGATCGGATGGCATGGAAACTGTAAAGTCGGAACAACGAGCCATCAGCACCGTTCCAATGAGCCCCTGGCGGAATTGCTCAATGGATCGCGCGTCGTCAATCCCAAATCCTGGATCGCGCACGGCGCCGGATTTGGCTAGGCACTTCAGGTCATTGCGCAATCTCGCAACGATGACCAGTCGTGCCGAGTCCGACGAACCGAATACTTCCTTGGCCGATGTGTAGCTGCTGCGAAACATGGCCCACATGTCTGGCGACGCGGGCTGATGCTCAGCCGGAATCTGATTCAGGATGCGGATCAGTTCTTCCATGTGGCCAAAGAAGTATTCACCCACATCGGCGCGGTTCACACCGTTTAGCGCACGGACGGCGGAGGGCCGAACATCCAATTGCTGGGCAATGACCTTGACCACGGATTTCCGGTCGTCGATGGCCGCGCGGATGCCCCGCCAGAACTTCGACGCATCATGGGCGAACACTTTGCCAGCCAATGCGGGGAATATCGACAGGAGCTGGCGGCGTTCGAATGCCCTGGTACCGGCAACGCAGTTGTTGACGTCCACGTCAATGACACCGTCCAAGCTGAAACTCAGTGACTCACAGGCCACATGTCGGAATTCCGCTACTGCGGCACTCAGGCGTTCATGGATGTGCTCCCTAAGTTGCTCCTGAATCGCTCTTGGCGAATCCAGCGCAAGATTGGGGTGTTCGGCCAGCCAGTGCGACATGAATACGGTGGTCAGGCGACCGGTATCGACCAAGCACATGCCCAGACCCAGTGGCAAGTGCGGGCCTATCAGCTGTGCAAATGGGGGAACATCCAGATTCTTCAGCGCAAAAATCAGACTGGACCAGTCCATTCTTTCCAGTTTTTGAGACAGGAGGTCGGTGGCTTGCTCCAAGGCATCCATGGTCCAGGCCTGTCCCAATGACTGAAAGACCCAGACCCGTCCGCACCGGGTGATAACCCAGGCATAGCAGGGAGCATGGCGCATGCTGGCCTTTTTCATCAACGATGAGGCGGGGATGCAAAAGGCGAAGCGGATTTGCCCCGTGTTGTAAAAAGTGTCGATCAGTGGACTGGGCACTATTTCCGATAGCAAAGTGGGTGAGTAGGTCATTTGGGAAAATGCTGCAAACGCCAAGGAGTCCTTGCGCACCGGCCAAAGACGCGATGGCGTCGGGATTCACAGATTTCATTGTGCAAATCCAGGCGACAAATTACGTCGCTACGAATGCCCTAGGTGTGATTTCTTGGGAGATTCGATCCTGTGACCAGACCCAAGATGGCGGACGACACGATTTGACGCACCCATCTGGATACTGGCGTTCCACCATCAGGAATCCACCATGGCCAGACATCGCCGCCTTTCGCAAGGCCTTCACGCCTCTGAAGTTCCGCCCATCGTTCGGCTTTGGCTTGTCCGGCTTATGGTCGATTTGGGGGCGCACCGGGAGTTTGTCGGCGAGCACGGCTTCTCCAACGACAGTACCGCACAGGCGATTGGGCTTGGCGACTGGATTGACTGTTCCCGACAGGAATATGACCGCAAGGCAATCCTTTCAGACCTGCGACGGATCCACAAGCAAGTGGAGTCCACCCACGGCGCATCGACCGTGCCGGCCACTCTGCGAAACAATGTCGACCGATTGGCCAAACTGGTAGGGCTGAGCGCCACGGACTGCCGCATCCTGGAGTTTGCGGTGCTGATTCGCAGTGAGTCCGTTCTGGACGAGGCCTGCGACAGGCTCGGCACGCTGACGTCGATCAAGGTTTTTCATGCCCTGTCGATCTTGCTGGACATACCTGAGGCGGAAATCCGTTCTTCGCTCAACGCCCATGCCGTATTGGGGAAGTCCGGTCTCGTCGCTGTAGACCGCTCGGGAGCGACCTACATGTTGAGCAAGCTTGACCTGCTGTCGGATCACTTTGCCGATCTCATTCTGTCGTGCGATGTCGAGCCGGTTGGGCTGCTGCGCGACACTGTGCATCAGGGCGGTCCGGCGACCTTGGTCTTAAACGACTACCGTCACATAGATGAGTCGCTGCAGATCCTTCTTCCCTACCTGAGGAATTCACTGGCAACAGGCCGCAAAGGCGTCAATGTCTACGTCCATGGCTCCCCGGGCACCGGGAAAAGCGAGCTCGCCCGTACGCTGGCAGCAGATTTGGGCTGTGAACTCTTTGAGGTGGCCAGCGAAGACTCTGACGGAGACCCGGTGAATGGGGAGCGGCGCCTTCGCGCGTATCGTGCCGCCCAGAGTTTCTTTGTCCAGCGCAAGGCATTGCTGGTATTCGACGAAGTCGAGGATGTCTTTAACGACGGGGACGGATTTTTTGGACGCAAGAGCACAGCGCAGACCCGCAAAGCCTGGATTAATCGCATGCTGGAGGAAAACACTGTTCCCACTATCTGGTTGTCGAACTCGATCGGTGGTATGGATAGGGCTTTTGTCCGGCGTTTCGATATAGTGATCGAGTTGACGGTGCCGCCTAGAAAGCAGCGGGAACAGATCATTCTGCAGGCATGCGCAGGGCTACTGGACGCGAAACAGGTATCCCGAATTGCCGAGGCCGAAGAGTTGGCGCCAGCTGTTGTCACCAGAGCAGCCGCGGTCGTTCGGTCCATTGATGCAGATCTCACTGCGTTCGGCGTGGCCCATGCCGTTGAGCATCTCGTCAGTTCCACCCTGGAAGCCCAAGGACACCAGCCACTGCAACGCAACAATGCTGACCGGCTGCCGGAGATATATGACCCGCTTTTGATCCATGCCGATGCAGATCTGGTTGACGTCGCCAATGGGTTAATCCAGTCAAAATCCGGTCGGCTGTGCCTGTACGGTCCGCCTGGCACCGGCAAGACGGCCTTTGGCCGCTGGTTGGCCGGCCATCTAGGGGCTCCTCTGTTGGTCAAACGGGCATCTGATTTGATGTCGAAGTGGGTCGGTGAGAATGAAAAGAACATTGCCCGTGCCTTCCGGCAAGCCGAGCAGGACGGTGCACTGCTGTTAATCGATGAGGTCGACAGCTTCCTGCAGGACCGCCGCGGCGCAAAGGCGGGATGGGAGGCCAGTCTGGTCAATGAAATGTTGACCCAGATGGAATCATTCTCCGGAGTGTTCATTGCATCGACCAACCTGATGACAGGGCTAGATCAAGCGGCATTACGGCGGTTTGACCTGAAGGTGAAGTTCGACTTCTTGCGGGCATCGCAGGCAGTTGATCTCTTCACCCGCCATTGCAGTCAATTGACCATCGACCCGCCGTCAGCAACTCAAGTGAATCGGATCTCGCGCATGGTCAAGCTGACTCCGGGAGACTTTGCGGCGGTCGCCCGTCAGAATCGGTTTCGCCCGATTCGATCGGCACAGGGCCTGCTGATCGCCCTTGAAGCCGAGTGCGCCATCAAGGAAGGAGCGAAGTCCGGCATCGGATTTCTGCAGTAGGCCGCCGGTACCAATATCGACGGTCACTGGCCATCGCTCAAATGCCGAATGGCCGGCAGTCGCGAAGCTGACTACTCAACGCTAACACGGGGCAAACACGCCCATAAGCCGTTCACAATAAGGGCCCCTTATGCGCACCTTTCGAAACCAAACGGCTGTGGTACCGGCAGTGCCAAAAGCGGCTCGCTTCGAAATTTACCGTCATACACCGGGTGCAAACTCACCCGCAATACCGACATGCATCGAGGATTGATACAAGACAAGTGAATTTGCGCGAACTACGCAATGATCGGGCTTTGGACGCTATTCGCATATAGAACAGTAGGGAGATTTGAGACTTATGGCCAAGCGCTCTGACACCAAAGAAACCGTCCTGTTGGCATTGGAGTTGCTGCGGCGCATACCACGCAATAGCAAGATCTCGGCGCCAGAATTGCACGATCAGCTGATGTCCACAGGCGTGGCCAGGAACCTTCGTACGATTCAACGTCAACTGGAGATGCTCAGCGAGCACTTTGAGATCGAACGCGACGAACGCAACAAGCCCTACGGCTACCGCTGGAAGGAACGTGCCAAAGGTCTGGCCTTGCCCATGCTCAGTGAACAGGAGTCCCTGCTGTTAACCCTTGCGGAAAAGCAACTGGGGGCTATTCTTCCGGCCACTGTAATGAAGTCGATGGAGGGTTTTTTCATCCAGGCACGAGCGAACTTGGGGCAAGGCACTAACGCCCAGCGCGAGCGGGAATGGCTCTCGAAGATTCGCGTAGTGAGCGAGACACAGCCCTTGTTGCCCCCGAAGATCAAATCCGGAATTCTGGAAGAGGTAAGTAATGCGCTGTATTCCAATTTATGGCTCAGCCTTGACTACAAGAATGCCGCCGGACACAAGTCCAGTGTAGAAGTCATGCCACTGGGCCTGGCCCAGCAAGGCCCTCGCATGTACCTCGTATGCCGCTTCAAGGGTTATGACAACGAACGCAGTCTCGCCTTGCATCGAATCACTTCGGCAAGGGCATCGGGGTCACCGTTCATTCGTCCAAAAGACTTTGATTTCCAAAAATTTGACGACGATGGACGATTTGCCTTCGGTGAAGGTCAACGCATTCAGTTAACTTTTCGAATCCGAAAGGCCGCCGGGCTTCACCTGTTGGAGTCGCCGCTGTCTGCCGACCAGCAGGTCATAGAGCACGACATGGACTACGAAATCACCGCTACGGTTGTCGACAGCGCTCGGCTGGAATGGTGGCTACGTGGATTTGGGAAGGCAGTGACATCCGTACAGCGGAATTCAGCTGGACACAGTGGCGGTACGCTCGCATGAGCCTGCGTTCAGGCAGATCAAACTAGGCAGTCTTGGAGCATTCATGCACGCACTAGATGGACTGGCCTTCCTTCAGATCAATTGCTCTCGTCTCGCTATGAAGCTCAGCTGGTGAGCTCGTTAGGAGCCACACTGAGTTCCCACGTATCGCCCCAATGCATGTTCCCAACTCCTGAACCCAATCGTCACCATGATTCAACGCAATAACCAGGCTCTTCAGCCTGGGTTTCTCGCATTCCACAGCAATCGATCCGAGGCTTTGGCCGAAGTCGTGATTAGCTGGCTGCGTCGCCACCCCTTAAGCCCGCTTGAGGAAGAAGTCATTTTGGTGCAAAGCAACGGCATGGCGGAATGGGTCAAGATGGAGATCGCCCGCATCGGCGGCGTCTGCGCCGCCACCCGCGTGGAGTTGCCGTCACGGTTCCTGTGGCGTACCTACCGCCAAGTCCTGGGACGGGACGCAGTACCCAACGAGTCTCCTCTGGACAAGGTTCCCATGGTGTGGCGCCTGATGCAGCTTTTGCCCAAGCTGATTCCCGAACCCGATTTTTCCCCGGTGGCCGGATTTCTGACGGGTGAAGAGCCTGACCGCATGCTGCAACTGGCGTCCAAGCTAGCAGACCTTTTCGATCAATACCAGAACTACCGTGCCGATTGGCTGCTAGCGTGGAGCAAGGGTCAAGACCACCTGGTTCTTGCCAATGGCTCGGTATCCGAGATCCCAGCGGAGCAACGCTGGCAACCCCGACTCTGGCGCGCCGTACTGCAGACTCTTGACGAAAAACAACAGCAAAGCATTCGGCCGCAATTGCAACAACGGGTCGTGGATGTCCTCAATAGCGGTGAGCTTTTGGCGAGCAAGGTCGCCCAACGTGTCGTTGTCTTTGGCATGAGCCAGATTCCTTTGACCACCCTGCAGGCGTTGGCCGCCCTGTCCAAGCATAGCCAGGTGCTGTTGGCCATTCCCAACCCTTGCCAGTACTACTGGGGGGACATCATGGATGGACGCGAGTTACTCAACGCACAGCGTCGGCGCCAACCCCTACGCCGGGACGTGGACCTGGCCAGCTTGCCGCTCGAAGACATGCATGCACACGCAAACCCCTTGCTTGCGGCCTGGGGCCGTCAGGGGCGGGACTTTATCCGCCAACTCGACCATTTCGACGACGCTGAAAAAGCGAAGCAGCAGTTCGATTTGGCTCGGATCGATCTGTTTGACGACACCGAGGAAGATGCGCAAACGCCGTTGCTGCGGCAGGTACAGAATCGGATCCGGGATCTGGTTCCATTGTCAGAACGGTCCGAATCAGCCATTTATCCGACTGACCAGTCCATCGTATTTCACAGTGCACACAGCACGGTGCGAGAGCTCGAGATCCTGCATGACCAGCTGCTCCATTTGCTGGCCAACCGAACCGGAGCGAACCCGCTGAACCCGCGCGACATCATTGTGATGGTGCCCGACATTGAGCAACTGGCCCCGGCCATCCGCGCAGTCTTTGGCCAGTACAAGCGCCACGAACAGCGCTTCATCCCCTTTGACAT
>DAOQRI010000092.1:0-8395 GCA_035355475.1 Rhodoferax sp.
GGCAATGCACTCACCGCGTTGTTTGCATTGCCCATGCGCTACTCCAGCGCCGGGTTGCGGGCAAGGAACATCGGAACCCGGCGCTGGAGTAGCGCATGGGCAATGCACTCACCGCGCTGTTTGCTCTGGCCCTGCTGGCGCCTGTGGCGGCCAGAGCTGACGCCACCGAACTGACCGGCCAGATCAGAAGCTATTGGATCAACCGGCAAACCGCTGACACCGGCCCACTGGCCTTGGCCAATGCTATTCAGCCGGGCACGGCGGGCATGGATGGGGCGACCGCTGGAGCGCAAGCGGAATTGCGCGCCAGCGCCAGCATGGGCGCGGTGCAATTGCACGCCCATGCAGGCCTGCAAGCGCAAGAAGTGGAAGGCAGTCGCGCAGACACACAGAGCCGGGTCAACGAAGCCTATGCCGCAGGCCAGGCGCTGGGCTGGCAATGGAGCGCGGGCAAAAAAATTGTGTCCTGGGACGTAGGCTACGGCTTTCGGCCCAACGATGTGGTGCAACAGGAAGTGCGCCGCACGCTGACGTCAGAGACACCCGAGGGCCGCCCACTGCTGATGGCCGAGCACTTTGACGCCGACACCGCCTGGTCGGTGGTATGGGTCAACCCCACGCAGGAACGCTCTGACACGGGTGCACAGGAAGCCGCACTGGCTGCGCGGGTCTATCGGCGCAGCGGTGCGGTGGACTGGCATGGATTCGTCCGCCAAGGCGAGCACACGGGTCCCAGTGTGGGTGCAGCCGCATCCTGGGTGGCCAACGACGCGCTGGAACTGCACGCCTCGGTACGCGCCTACCAGCATGCCGACAGCAGCGTCAGCACCGTGACGGACGGAAGCCTTGTCAACATGAACCCCTGGCGTGCCCATCTATCCGGCGCCGGTCAACAGGTGTTGATCGGTGGCACCTGGACGAGCGAGACTCAGATCAGCGTGCTGGTGGAGGCCTGGCATGACGACACGGCTCTGACGGACGCCCACTGGAGCGTCTGGACCGCACGCAACCGGGCCCTGCCCTTGTGGTTGAAACAAGGCGTTCCAACGGCTGCAGTAGCCGGCAACCTGGCTTGGCAGGGAAAGGCGTTTGGCGTGTCCAACAGCCTGCGCCAGGACAATCTGTTTGTACGCCTGAGCTGGCAGCAGGACCGCTGGCAGACCGCACTGGATGTGCTGTACACACCCGCCGACCAGGGCACCGTGACCTCGGCGTCGGTGGTCTGGTCAGGCGAGCGATTCAAGCTTGAAGCCGGTCTGCGCACCCATGGCGGGCCGGCAGACGCGGTGCTACGCCAGTTGCCTGTGCAGCGCCAGGGCTATGCCGTCGCCGTTTGGGCGTTCTAGATCACCACCACCCGCTTGGCAAGGTCCAGCGTGCGGGTGGCCATTAGCGTACCCAGGGCCATGCTCAGGGCCAGCGCAACATGGGCGTTGGCGCGCGACAACCGATCAAATTCTGCGGGAAGCATGACCCAGACTTTGCAATCGCTGTAAGCCGACACGGACGCGCTGCGTGCCAGACGGGAAAAGAAACTGCCCTCTCCCACCACACTACCCGGCCCAACGATAGCCAGGTGCACCATGCCCTTGTCGGTATGCATATTCACTTTAAGGTCGCCCGACTCCACGAAGTACAACCTGCGATCAAGCTCACCCTGGCCGATGACCAGTTCCCCCTGTTTGAACCTCGCGGGCTGAACATAGTCAGCAAGCACTTTCCAGCGATAGGCGTCCAAGGTTTTTCCCAGGCAACCCGCCTCGGTGTTGCGTGCAATGGCGTTGATGAGTTCGGTGACGTCATGTTGCTGTGGGCTTGCGCTGGGAGTGGTCATGGCAGTCTTTCAATGGAGCGGACTTCAAAGCAAGCGTATTTTGCTATTTTTCTTGCAGCCATTGCGGCGCAGGCCGCCAAGTGGCCGCCCATTCGGGCATGGCTGCACCGGGCATGGGCCGGGCAATACCGTAGCCCTGGCCCAGATCGCAACCCAGTTGCAACAGGCGGGTGCCGTGGGCCACGGTCTCCACGCCTTCAGCGATGACATCGCGCCTGAAGGCGCTGGCCAGGCCAATGACGCCTTCCAGAATGGCCAGATCGTCGGGGTCATCGAGCATGTCGCGCACAAAGCTCTGGTCGATCTTGAGCAAGGTAACCCGCAGGCGCTTCAAATACGTCAAGGACGAGTAGCCGGTTCCAAAATCGTCCAGCGCAAACAGCACGCCAAACTGCGCGCAGGCTTCGATCACCTGCGAGACCTGCGCCATGTCTTTCAGCGCGCTGGTCTCCAGAATCTCCAGCTCCAGTCGGGAGGGGTCCACCTGCGCATGCTGCGCCAGAATGCCCCGCAGCCGCTCTACAAAGTCATTCTGCTGCAACTGCCGCGCACCAATGTTGACACTGACCGCCAGGTCGAGACCGTCCGCACGCCAGGTTTCAATCTGGCGCAAAGCGGTGTCAATCGCCCACTCCCCGATGGCCACGGCGATGGGGTCGTCTTCGGTCGCTGGCAAAAAGGCAGCGGGCGCCAGCAAGCCGCGTTGCGGGTGCTGCCAGCGGATCAATGCCTCGGCTCCCACCACACTACCGGTGCGCATATTCACCTTGGGCTGGTAGTAGAGGACGAATTCGCTGCGCTCCATCGCCAGGCGAATGTTTTCCAGGCTCTCGTGGTGGCCGCGAATGCTGCTGTCCTGCACCGCGTCAAACAGGTGGTAGCGGTTTTTACCCTCCAGTTTGGCCTGGTACATAGCCTGGTCGGCCTGGCGCAGCAACTGGTCAGCATCCATCTCCTGTTCCTGGGGATAGAAGGTGACGCCCAGGCTGGCAGACACCTGCAACCACAGGTCGCCTATGGCCACTGGCTCGGCAGCGACCCTGACCATGCGCTCCAGCATGGTCAGGCTGACCTCGGCACTCTCCAGGTCGATCAGCACCGCCACAAACTCATCACCCCCCATGCGTGCCAGCGTATCGGCGTCACGCAGGGACTCTCTCAACCGGTGCGCCACGGCGATGAGCAGCTCATCCCCCACGGCGTGCCCGTGCTGGTCGTTGACATTCTTGAAGAAGTCCAGGTCCAGGTAGGCCACCGCCAGCGTCAAACCGCGCCGTGTGACCTGGTTCATGGCGTGGTACAGGCGGTCAGCCAATAGCAGGCGGTTGGGTAGACCGGTGAGCGCATCGAAATGGGCTACATGCTCCAGCTCGCTTTGGTGCTTCTTGAGTGTGGTGATATCGGAAAACAGGGCAATGTATTGGGTGGTACACCCCTGGGAGTCGCGCACGGCCGTGATGGTCAACATCTCGGCAAAAACCTCGCCGTCCTTGCGCCGGTTCCAAATCTCGCCACTCCAGTGGCCTTGCGTCAGCAGGGTGTTCCACATGTCGGCGTAAAAAGTGGCGTCTTGCCGACCGGATCGCAGCATGCGCGGATTCTGGCCAATAGCCTCTTCCCGCGAATACCCGGTAATGCGGGTGAAGGCAGCGTTGACATCGATGATAGTGCCATGCACATCGGTGATGGTGATGCCCTCCTGCGAGTGGCTGAACACACCGGCCGCCAGCTGCAGATCTTTCTCGGCCCGCTTGCGCTCGGTGATGTCGCGCGCAATCATGATGAAGCGCTGGTCGCGCCGGGCGTCGGTGTGCAAGTGGGACACCGACAACTCAAACCAGTGTTCGCCTTGCGGCAAGGCAAGGCGGTAGGTCACACCGGTGGAGAAACCCACCTGCGCGGCCTCGTCAATCGCGCTCTGGCAAGCCTGGGAGGCATCCGGTGGCAAAAGATCACCAAACCGCTTGCCCAGAAACACCTCGGGCGGCGTAGCCAACAGGTCGTCGCGGTGGCTGTGGTAGTTGGTGATACGCCCTGCGCGGTCCACCTCGAACAGCAGATCGGGCAAGGCATCCAGCGTGGCTTGCAGCTGATACCGCGCCGCTTCAACTGCCAACTGGTCCAACTTGCGGTCAGTAATGTCCTGAATGGTGCCACGCATGGTCTTCAGGCGCCCCATGGCATCCATTTCCAGTTGCCCCAGGCCATGGACCCAACGCTCAGCCCCGTCACGAGGGCGCACGATGCGGTACTCCCGGTCAAAGGATTGCCCTTCACCCAGCACCTGCGTGGCGAAGTAGCTTTCCATCCCGGCCCGCTCGTCCGGGTGAACCAGATCGGCCCAGCCCCGCACGCTACGCAGGTAACTGGCATCAATGCCAAACACCTGATCGCAGATGGCCGAGCTGGTCCACATGCCCTTTTCAATATCCAGCGAATAGTTACCCAGCCCGGCAATGCGGTGCGCTTCCAGCAGCAGGGTTTCGCTGTCCTGCAGTTGCTGTTCATGCAGACTGGCTTTTTGCAGCGCCTCCTGCAATCCCAGCGTCATGCGGTGGATCAGCCCGAAGAGCAGCAGCGCCGTCACCGCAACAAACAGCCAGCCCTTGGCCATGCTGACCCGGGTCATGGTGGCCGGGTCGCTGAACAGCCAGGCCACCGCCTTGTCCGACAACAAAATCCACACGCTCGCAAAAACTGCGTACACCAACACAATGCGCAGTGCGGTGCTAGCGCCGGATGGAAGGTGATCGGTTCGTCTCAGCATGGGGGTCTCATTACCAGTTTTACCGTCTCGTGCAGCAGCGCCAAGGTGGTCTGCTGGGTCAGTGTGGCGGGCCGCAGCGAACTGGTCGCCAACGAAACCTGGGTGCGCAACACCGGGTCATGGATGGCGCGCACGCGAAACGCAGACGGTCGCACCGAATTGTCCACTGCATTGCGTGACAGAACCGCACACCCGGCGCCATCCGCCACCAGGTCAAGAATAGCGGACACCCCATCAATTTCCAGCGCGATGTGGGGACGGCAGCCAATATGGGCCATGGCCGATTCGATGTGCATGCGAATGGCGTTGGGGCGGCTGGGTATCACCAGCGACAACCCGGAGACTTCGCGCAGTGAAATAGGCCCCGGTGCCGGGTCTTCCTCCAAACCCGGTGGGCGGGGTTGCACCAGCAGCAACTCTTCTTCCAGCAGGGGAGCAATCTCCACTTCGGCGGATGGTTGGGCGTTGTACAACACCGCAATGTCCAGCCGCCCATTGACGAGCGACTCCTGCATGGCGACCGACAGGCCTTCGCTGATGGAAATCGTGGCGTCCGGCATCTGTTGCCTGAAGGCCCGCGTCAAGGGCACGGTCAACACCCGCGCCAGACTGCTGGGCAAGCCCACTGCCACCCGCCCCGCCAGCGATCCGCGCACCCGGCCCAGCTCTTCGCGCGCCCGGTCCACCTGGTGCAGAATGCCGCGCCCGTGCGCCAGCAGCAATTTTCCGGCTTCGGTAGGCACCGCGCCACGGCCGTTGCGTGTCAGCAGGGTCTGGTGCAACTCCACTTCCAGCAGGCGCACCTGGCGGCTCAGCGCAGGCTGGGCAATATCCAGCGCAACCGCGGCGCGGGTAAAGCTGCCCAGTTCGGCCACGCGCACAAAGTATTCGAGTTGTTTGAGGTCCATTCCTGCTTGAATGAATAGCTGAGACACGATTATGCCGATTTGCAATAACTGGTAGTAACAGCCCGA
Organism: Rhodoferax sp.; assembly: GCA_035355475.1. Classification (GTDB taxonomy): domain Bacteria; phylum Pseudomonadota; class Gammaproteobacteria; order Burkholderiales; family Burkholderiaceae_C; genus Allorhodoferax. The sequence continues at coordinate 5,576 of DAOQRI010000092.1, forward strand.
CCTTCCCGAAGCGCGTTTTGGCGCACACAATGGCAGCCATGCAATCTTCTGCTGCCACACCCCTGCCGGCGCCACTGACTGGCATCTCATCCATGGCGACTCGCCAGCTGTTGGCGGAGCTGACTGCGGCTTTTACCGAGCGCACCGGTCGCGCAGTCGCTGTTGAATCGGTGGGTGGTGTGGACGCTGCCAAACGCGTGCAGGCCGGCGAAACTTTCGATATGGTCGTTTTGGCATCCGACGCGATTGCCAAGCTGGTTGACGCGGGCCACCTGCGCGCCGACAGCGTGACCGATCTGGTGCATTCCGGTGTGGCAGTGGCGGTGCGCAGCGGCACACCGCAGCCCGATATTGCCAGTGAGGATGCGGTGCGCCAGGCGGTGCTGGCCGCACCCACACTGAGTTATTCCACCGGCCCCAGTGGGGTGGCGTTGGCCAAACTGTTTGAACGCTGGGGCGTTGCGGCCCAGATCAAGGACCGCATCGTCACCGCCCCGCCCGGCGTGCCGGTGGGCAGCCTGGTGGCCAGGGGCGAGGTTGCGCTGGGCTTTCAGCAGCTCAGCGAGCTGATCCACGTGGACGGCATCACAGTAGTCGGCCCGCTGCCGCCGGCCATTCAGATCATGACCACCTTTACCGCCGCCATGACCACCCGCTGCACACGGCCCGCTGAGGTGCAAGCCCTGCTGGATTTCATGGCCTCGCCCGATACCGCAGCCGCCAAACGCCGTCAGGGCATGGAGCCCGTTTAATATAACTTTGATAGCACCTCGTGCATATTCCACGAGGGCTTGAGGCCTAAAACACTGAGAAAAAAGGAGAACCCAATGATCATCGACTGCCACGGCCACTACACCACCGCGCCCAAAGCGCTGGAGACCTGGCGCAACCAGCAGATTGCCGGCATCAAGGACGCATCCGTGATGCCCAAAGTTGGGGACCTGAAGATCAGCGACGATGAACTGCGCGAGTCGATTGAGACCAACCAGTTGCGCCTGATGAAAGAGCGCGGCAGTGACGTCACGCTGTTCAGCCCGCGCGCCAGCTTCATGGCCCACCACATTGGTGACTTCAACGTCTCCAGCACCTGGGCGGCCATCTGCAACGAGCTGTGCTACCGCGTCAGCACCCTCTTCCCGGACCACTTTGTGCCCGTGGCCATGCTGCCGCAAAGCCCCGGCGTGGACCCCGCCACCTGCATCCCCGAGCTGGAGAAATGTGTCAAGGAATACGGCGCGGTGGGCATCAACCTGAACCCCGACCCCAGCGGCGGCCACTGGACTTCGCCGCCTTTGAGCGACAAGCACTGGTACCCCATTTACGAGAAGATGGTCGAGTACGAGCTGCCCGCCATGATCCATGTGAGCACCAGCTGCAACGCCTGCTTCCACACCACCGGGGCGCACTACCTGAATGCCGACACCACCGCCTTCATGCAGTGCCTGACCAGCGACCTGTTCAAGGAATTCCCCACGCTGAAATTCCTGATTCCCCACGGCGGCGGTGCGGTGCCCTACCACTGGGGCCGTTTCCGTGGTCTGGCGCAGGAGCTGAAGAAGCCCCTGCTCAGTGAGCACTTGCTGAACAACATCTTCTTTGACACCTGCGTTTACCACCAGCCCGGCATTGACCTGCTCAACACCGTGATCCCGGTGAAAAACGTGCTGTTTGCCAGCGAGATGATTGGCGCGGTGCGTGGCATCGACCCCGAGACTGGCCACTATTTTGATGACACCAAGCGCTACATTGAAGCCTCAAAAATCTTGAGCGCTTCAGACCGTCACCAGATTTATGAAGGCAATGTCCGGCGCGTGTTCCCACGGCTGGATGCCTTGCTCAAAACGAAGGAAGCGAAATGAACAACCTGGGCATCGTCAAACGCAACATCACCCGCGCCGACAAGGCCGCTGTCGACAAACTCTCGCGCTTCGGCGTGGCCACCATCCACGAGGCCATGGGCCGCGTCGGCCTGATGAAGCCCTATATGCGGCCCATCTACACGGAGGCCAAGATCTGCGGCACCGCGGTCACCGTGCTGCTGCAGCCAGGCGACAACTGGATGATGCACGTGGCGGCAGAGCAAATCCAGCCCGGCGACGTGGTGGTTGCTGCCTGCACCACCGATAACGAAGACGGCTTTTTTGGCGACCTGCTGGCCACATCCTTCCAGGCGCGTGGCGCCATGGGGCTCATCATCGACGGCGGTGTGCGCGACGTGAAGGACCTGACCGAGATGAAGTTCCCGGTGTTCAGCAAAGCCATCCACGCCAAGGGAACGATCAAGGCCACACTCGGTTCGGTCAACATTCCCGTGGTGTGTGCGGGTGCGCAGGTCAACCCCGGTGACGTGGTGATTGCCGACATCGACGGTGTGGTCGTCGTGCCCGCAGCGATCGCGCAAAGGGTGGCCGATGCGGCGGAGGCGCGTGAAGCGAATGAGGGTGACAAGCGCGCCATCTTTGCGTCGGGAGTTTTAGGCCTGGACTATTACAAGATGCGCGAGGGACTGGCCAAGGCCGGACTCAAGTACATCGACTGAAGAAAGCCACTATGGAATTCACCCAAGACAACGGCTTTACCAAAACTCCTGGCTGGCTGGACTGGTACACGGGCCCCAGCAAGCCCCGCTTTCAGCTCCCACCCGGCAGCGTGGATGCCCACTGCCACGTGTTTGGCCCTGGCGACCAGTTCCCGTATGCACCGGAGCGCAAGTACACGCCGTGTGACGCGTCCAAAGACCAGCTGTTTGCGCTGCGTGACCACCTGGGGTTTGACAAGAACGTGATCGTGCAGGCCACCTGCCATGGCTCGGACAACCGC
>DAOQRI010000093.1:0-8381 GCA_035355475.1 Rhodoferax sp.
CGTTTTCACAACGATCAGCAAGAGTTTGAGAAATGGCTTGCTGTGATTGGTTCGCATATTCAGTTCATGCCAGATGGCGCTGCTGAGCTTGCTTATCAAAAAGCGCTTAAGGCCCGCGATCAATTGGATTTTTCGACCATTGCACGAGAGGCAGAAGCGGTTCAGGGCGATGATCCAATTTGGAAGTTGAGAAAGGCGTCCTTGTTGGCAGAAGTTGGGCAATTTGAATCCAGTAAGCGTGAGGTTTCTGAAGCGTATAGCGAATTGCGCAGGCGTAGTCGACTTGATCCCAGTTCAATTTGGATTCAGTCTCGGCTTGCATGGGCACACTGGTTCTTTCGAGTAGTGAACTATTTTTCAGAAGGCTCAGAAATTATTGAAACGCGGCCAGAAAAATTCCGTTCAATGCGCTGCGATCCTTGGGAATACATCACCTACATTCGTGAGAGAATTTCTAAGCAACAGGCAGCGTTCTTTAAAAGCCAGCAAAAGATAGAACCACTATTTGAAGAGGGAAGCTATCGTGATCTTTCCAAAGGCATGTCATTTAGCAATGAGGTCCCTGCTGTTTTCTTGCTGGAGGGTTTAACAGAAGTAGTTGGTTTGCCATTCAGGTGGGAGAACGTGAATTTGTTCTCGGATGACGTCGAGCAGTTAGTAACGACGGATAACCAAGCGGGCTCGGCTTTCTTTCACTTGTCGATTCGTGCTGCAAATAGCGACAGTTCCATTGCGTTGAAGCGCGTTTTTTCCAGGATTTCGTTGGCCAACACTCCGGCAGAAGTCGTGGACGATCTGGTGACACGTGTAATTTCAGCCATAACGTATTGGCGGGAACGTGTGAGAAGTAGTCCTCAAGATCGAAAGCACCATGCCATCGAGGAGATTCGTGTCTATATGGAAGTGTTGGCCAGGCTTTCAATGCGTCTCTCAGCCGAGCGAGCGGAAGCAGTATTTAGGTTAGCAATGGAGATGGGGCATGACAGGGCGATGCATCATTTTTGGTTGTGTGAGGTCCTGGATCATTTGATTTCGTATTCCCTAGGCAGCATTCCCAACACGCGGCACTCGGAATTGCTTCTGGCTGCGCTTGACTTCCCTTTGCCACATGAAATTGCCCTCCATCAAATGGCTGATCGATGGCCCAATCCGATAATTGAAACGCCCTGTGAACGCGTTGGCACCGCGGCATTTGATCGTGCAGTTTCACGCTTGATTGATGCGGCCAGAGTTGGTTTGATCTCATCAACAGGTTCACTATTGCGATTGTTGCCGTTGATTCGACACAGTGTCTTAACACCTGGAGAACTGGATAGGTTAGCTTTCGTGCTTTGGGGTGCAGATCCCGATTACAAAACCTTGCCTAGTGTCGCGCTGTATTCGCATGTACTGCTGACGTTGCCCGCTCCAGACCGTCAAAGAGCCAACTCGGCAATCGCAAGTCACATTTTTCAGGCGGCAGTTGGCTTGTCTTTTACCGGGGCAGACTTGGCCGCACTCATTGGGGCGTCGCAATTGAAATCGACCCCACTATTTCCTGATGTCAAACAAGCTGTGTTGTTGTTTGATCGCTTTGTGGCGTGGCGTCCAGGTCCTCCTGTTTCTCATCCATTTGGGTTCGGCTCGCGGGATCAGGATTTGACGTCTCAAGTTGGTCGATCGCTGTGCCTCTGCGTTTTGCCAGCGCTACCTTCTGCAGAAATCACAGAACTGAGATTCGAACAATTGATGGCTCTCTACACCGATGTGCACGCTTCATCGGTAGTTATGGCATTGCCTTTCTTCACAGGATTGAGTGATCGCATCACAAACCTGGTCGCATCGTTGATTCGTAAGGGTATGCGAGGTCATTCGTCTGGGGAGGTTAGTTGGTCTGCGCATGCGCTCTATCAATGGACAAGTCTTGCAGCGGCAGGCAATGCGCCGAAGCCGCCTGAAAATCTATTTATGCAGTTGGGTAACTTGATTGAGTCAAAGCGCAACGTTGGGCTTACAGCATTGCTTTGGACTGCAGGTGAGTTGTTGAAGAAGAATTGGCTGCCAGCTTCCGAAGCAAAGATCCTGGTGGAGTGTTTGCCTGAGTTGTTTCACTCGGTGGACTATAAGAACATTGATCCGACTAGCGAGGAGGCTGTAACGGCATCCCTGATTAGGGCGCAATGCGTGGGGCTGACACTGGAATTGGTGAAAAAATCACCAGATCAGACTTTGGTGGATTTGATTGAGACTGCAAAAGAAGACCCTTTGCCAGAAGTCAGATTTGCAAGTCACCCATAGCAAATTTAGAACCCCATGCGCCAACTCGACCTCTTCTCTGCCCTGCAGTCCAGCACCGAGGGCATCGACACCGAATTCAAGTCGGCGCGCGGCGGCCTGCCTGGCAGTTTTTGGGAGTCGTATTCCGCCATGGCCAATACCCAGGGCGGCGCCATTGTGTTGGGTGTGGCAGAGAAAGCCTCTGGCCTGGTGTGGGAGGGCGTGCCCGATGCCGGGCAGTTGCGCAACGTGCTCTGGGGCCAGTTGAATGACCGGAACAAGGTTAGCGCCAATCTGTTGCGGGACGACGATGTGCGCACGGTGGACGACGAAGGCCGCCAGTTTGTGGTGGTGAACGTGCCGCGTGCCTCGCGGCTGCAGCGCCCGGTGTTTGTGGGGCCCAACCCCATGATGGGCACTTTCCGCCGTGCGGAAGAAGGCGACTACCGTTGCTCGGACGACGAGGTGCGCCGCATGCTGGCCGACCAGTCCGACACGCCGGCCGACTCACAGATCGTCGAGCATTTCGGCCAGGCGGACTTCGACCCCGAAACGGTCAAGCAGTACCGCAACCGCTTTGCCTCCCGCGCTCCAGATCATCCGTGGCTGCTGCTGGACGACGCGCCGCTGCTCACCAAGCTGAGTGCCTTGCGCCGTGACCGCGCCACGGGCCTGGAAGGCGCCACGGTGGCGGGGTTGCTCATGTTTGGCCGGTTTGAAGCGCTGCGCGATGCGCTGCCGGGCTTTCATGTGGACTACCGCGAGCGCCTGTCGGACGACCCCGCCGTGCGCTGGACCGACCGCGTGGTGCCGGATGGCACCTGGGAAAGCAACCTGTTCCAGTTTTATGTGCGGGTGATGCAGCGCCTGTCCGGCGACCTGAAGATGCCTTTCCAGCTGGACCGCGAGCTGTACCGCAGGGACGACTCTGCCGTGCATGAGGCGCTGCGCGAAGCGGTGGTCAACGCCCTGGTGCATGCGGACCATCGCGGGCAGGGCGGGGTGGTGATTGAGCGCTATCCCGACCGGATCGAGTTGTCCAACCCCGGCTCGCTGCTGGTATCGCGGGTGCAGTTGTTGCAGGGCGGCGTGAGCGAGTGCCGCAACAAGAGTTTGCAGCTGATGTTCCAGCTCATGGGTGGTGGCGACAAGGCGGGCTCGGGCATGGACAAGATTCGGGCGGGTTGGCGCTCTCAGCACTGGCGTTCGCCCCGGCTTGAGGAATCGCTGCAGCCCGACCGCGTCAAGCTGGTGCTGCCCATGGTCAGCCTGATACCGGAAGAGGTGGATCGGGCGCTGCGCGTGCGTTTTGGCGACCGGTTCACCAAGTTGGACAAAACAGCTGTTCAGGCCGTGGTGACGGCGCAGCTCGAAGGTAGTGTGACCAACGGTCGCATGCAGGAAATCACCGGGGAACACTCCAAAGACATCACCGCCGTGCTGCAAACCCTGGTGCGCGATGGCCTGCTGACGCAGCAGAACCAGCGGCGCTGGGCGAGCTACCGCGTGGCGGAAGACTCCCCCCAATCAGAAGGTGACTCCCCTCATTTGGCGGGAGACTCCCCCCAAAGCTCCCCCCAATTGGCCGGTGACTCCCCTCATTTGACTGCGAACTCCCCTCATTTGCCCCCGGAACTCCTGTCATTGGCGGAACCCGCCCGGCTTAAAGGCAAGTTGCCGGCGGCTGAAATGCAGGCGTTGGTTCTGCGCCTGTGCGATGGCCGATGGCTCACGTCCAAGGACTTGGCTGCGCTGCTGAACCGTGATGCAGAGAACTTGCAAGGCCGCATTCTTGGTGGGATGGTGAAGAAGGGGCTGTTGGAATTGCGCTTTCCAGATGTGCCGAACCGACCGGATCAGGCCTACCGGACGGTTGAAGCGGCAAGACATTGAGCGCCATGAACTCAACCCCTTTCTCCCTCCGCATCTTCGTCGCCGACGGCGACCCCGACGGTCTGCGCATCGTCGAGAAGTCCAACTGGATCGGCAAGGCGCTGGTATTCCCGCGTGCGCTGCTGCCGCAGGTCAAGGCCCGGCCCGAGCTGGCGCAGACCGGGGTGTACCTGCTGCTGGGGCCGCGCCCGGACGGTGAAGGCGACATGCTCTACGTGGGCGAGGGCGACCCCATCCGCCCCCGGCTGGAGAGCCATTACGCGCAAAAGGATTTCTGGACCCGCGCCATCGGCTTCACCACCACCACGGGCGGGCAGCTCAACAAGGCGCATGTGCAGTTTCTGGAGTCACGCCTCATCGCCCTGGCCCGCGCCGCCAAGCGTTTGCCGCTGGACAACGGCAACCAGCCCGCCGAGCCATCACTGAGTGAGGTGGACCGGGCCGACATGGAAGTTTTCTTGGGTCACATGTTGGGCATGCTGCCGGTGTTGGGCGTTCAAGCTTTCGAGCAAGCACCGGCGCCAGCGGGTAAATCGGTTGTGATGCTCACCTGTAAAGGCAAGGGAGTCGAAGCGCATGGCTATGAATCCAGCCAGGGGTTCGTGGTGAAAGCTGGGTCCCAATCCGTGGCCGAGGCGGTGCCTTCCATGGCCCAGCATGTGCGCGGCATGTATGACGTGCGGCAAGAGCTGATCGCCAACGGTGTGATGACGCTGGAGGCCGGTCTGTACCGCTTCACCCAGGACTACAGCTTCAGTTCCCCCAGCACGGCCGCCGCCGTGGTGTTGGGTCGCAGCGCCAACGGGCGCATCGAGTGGAAGGACGCCCAGGGGCGCACGCTGAAGGAAATTCAGGCGGCGGAGGCGAATGCGTGAACTTTGATTGCTACATCGGCATCGACTATTCGGGCGCTGAAGCGCCGACCTCTCGCCTCAAGGGCCTGCAGGTCTATTCGGCACTCGTGGGCGCCGTAGATGCGCAACCGTGGCACAGCCCAACGCAATCGAACAACGGCCAGCGCGTCAACTGGACGCGCCGCGAGGTGGCCGAGCGACTGCTGCAAGAGGTAAATAAGGGCACGCGCTTTCTGGCAGGCATCGACCATGGTTTTTCTATGCCCACGAGCTACTTTGCGCGCTATGGGCTGGAGAGCTGGCCGCAGTTCTTGGCAGACTTTGTGCACCATTGGCCCACGCATGGCGACGATGTGCGCGTGGAATTTGTGCGCGATGGCAAGCTGCACCGCGCCGGCGGGGCCCCGCCACCGGGCGGCCGCACCGGCACCGCGGACGAGTTTCGCCTGACGGAGCGGTGGACCTCGTCGGCCAAAAGCGTGTTTCTTTTTGACGTGCAGGGCTCGGTGGCCAAGTCCACACATGCAGGCATTCCGTGGCTCAAGTGGCTACGTGACCAGGCGGGCGATCGGGTGCACTTCTGGCCGTTCGACGGCTGGACACCCGCGCCAGGCAAGTCGGTCATTGTGGAGGTGTACCCGTCGATCTTTCGCAATCGGTTTCCACGGGAGGGGCGCACCATGGACCAGCAGGACGCCTACGCCACCGCCCGGTGGATGGCGGGCATGGATTCACAGGGCGCGCTGGCGGGGTACTTCTCCCCGCCGCTCACGGTGGGCGAGCGCGCGGTAGCGGATCTGGAAGGGTGGATTTTCGGGGTGCGGTAGAACATGAGCACAAATCGCTATCGAGCTACAGGTATGGAGGCGGAGTTTGAGCCCGGCTCGCGCGGGCGCGTGCTGTGCAATCTGCTTGGCATCACCCGTGTGCGCGACATCAATCTGGCCGAGTCGCAGGCGCTGGAAATTGCACAGGATCTGGCGCTGGAGCGATTCAGCGCTGACCACCGTTTCACGGCACGGGACATCCGTGAGCTGCACGCCTTGTGGCTGGGCCCCATCTATCCATGGGCGGGTGAATTCCGCTCGGTGGATATTGGCAAGGGCGGTTTTCAATTCGCCCATGCGCGCCTCATTCAGGGTCTGATGGCGGAGCTGGAGCGCGGGGCTCTGAACAGGCACACGCCGTGCCGTCCTACAGACGACGCGACGGTGGCGCTGGCCTTGGCTGAAGTTCATGCCGAGTTGATCCTGGTTCACCCGTTTCGCGAGGGCAATGGCCGCCTGGCGCGTTTGCTGGCCTTGTTGATGGCCTTGCAGGCAGGCCTGCCGCCACTGGACTTCAGCCCCATGCTGGGGAGAGGCCGGCGCATCTACATTGGCGGAATTCATGCCGCAATGGGGCGGGACTATCGGCCCTTGGCCGCCGTGTTCGAAAAAATTATCGCGCGCTCAAAGCGGCGCGTTGCTGCCAGTAAGCAATGAAGCCTTCCCTGCTGGCCGGGGTCTTCGCAGTGGCGCCGTCAGAAAACGGGGCGCGGATGCCTTCCACCGCCGATGACGTCTTGGCCGAAATCCGAAGCGCGGCCTTGCGTGTGGCGTCGCTGCGGTTGCGCAGGTACGGGTTGGATTCTTTGAGCGTCATGATGCGATGGTACTCCGGCGGATTCGTCTTGCTCAAGCGGAACCTGCGGGTTTGGCGCTTCCCGGTTGTGCCCAATCGGCCGGATCAGGCCGATATCCGTGGCGCAAGAAGATTCAAAATGTATAGCGAACTATGACCATTCTACGATGGGAATGTGCCAATTTAACTCGGGTTTTTTTGGTTTCAGGGTTTTCAGTGGCTTTCCTGGCGCCATGGGCCGCCTGAGCGTGCCCCGGTTGTTGCGATGCCCGCCGGTGCGGCACTTTTCAGTCATCGGCCTCGTGACCGAGGCGACAACGAATTTGCTGCCCGTTGCGTTTGAGGTCGCAAATTGCGACTTCAAGTTGATCGCCAATGAGTTTGAAATCCTGACATCACAATCTGTGACATCAAGATGGTGCTGGCGCCGCTCGCTACCGCTGGCCTTCACCGGGCACGTCGCCAACATGGTCGCCATTCGCGCCCTGATGGCGCAGCCCAAGTCAGCCCATCGGCCCATCGGGTTTACGGCGGATGTGACGGGCAAGCCTGCGAAGCGCCCATAGTCTGAGGCGGATTGAATACGATGTGGTCATGCAAACCCTCCCCATCCGCCTGACCCCCGGCCAGGACCTGCGCGCCGCGCTGGAGGCGGCCGTGCGCGGGCAGGGCTGCCACGCGGCTTTTGTGCTGTCGGGCATCGGGAGCCTTTCCACAGCCGGGCTGCGCCTGGCCGGCGCTGACCACCCCGAGCGCCTGACGGGCGACCTGGAGATCCTGAGCCTGGCCGGCACCGTGGCCTTCGATGGCACGCGCAGCAGCTCACACCTGCACATGGCGCTGTCCACCGGCACCGGCCAGGTGCTGGGCGGGCATGTGGCGGCGGGCTGCACCGTGCGCACCACGGCCGAGGTCTTGCTGGCTTTGCTGCCCGGTTGGGCGTTCACCCGTGAGCCGGATGCGGCGACGGGGTTTGAAGAGCTGGTGGTGCGGGCGGTTACGGCCGATGATGGCTCTGTCCGGCCGGGTGATGAAGCGCGGCTCAGGCTGGCCGCGCGCGGCGTTGATGCCGGCGACATGGCTGATGCAGTGGCTTGGGCGCGCAAGCCATTGAAATAGGCTGAATTGCAGAAATACTGCAATTCAGCTAAGCTGCGGCCATGCAAGCCACTCTCACCATCAACAGCCGCGGCGTGGTCACGTTGCCGGCCAAGCTGCGCCAGGCCATGGGCCTGAAGGCTGACGACCAGCTCATTGCCGAAACCACGCCGCAGGGCCTGCTGCTGCGCCCGGCAGTCACTTTGCCCCTGGAGCTGTACACGCCCGAGCGCCTGCAGGAGTTTGACGAGGCCGAGGCTGAGCTTGCGGCGCTGCTGCCCAAGCTCGATCTCCCGCGCTGAGACGGCTGCCCATGCGGATTTTTCTGGACGCCAACGTCCTGTTTTCTGCGGCCAGGTCCAATGGGGCCATCCGGCAATTGCTGGCCTCCCTGCACATTGCGGGGCACACGCTGGTGGCGGACCAATATGTGGCCACCGAGGCTCGCCGCAATGTGGCGGCCAAGGCGGGCAGCGAGGCCGTAAACGATCTGCAGGCGCTGCTCAGCCGCATGGAGGTGAGCGCTGTGCAGTACCCGCCTTTGGCGCAAGCGCCCGTGCTGTGGCTCCCTGAAAAAGACCGGCCCGTGCTGGTGGCTGCGATGGCGTTGAAGTGCGATGCCCTGGTCACCGGCGACCGCACGCACTTCGGCACCGG
>DAOQRI010000094.1:0-8239 GCA_035355475.1 Rhodoferax sp.
GTGGGACACCTTGAAAACTTCAAGGCGAGCCAACCATGAAGGCGAGCCCGGCCCCATCGCCGTGCAGATTGCCGGTACCGATGCGCAGATGATGGCCGACGCGGCCCTCTACAACATCGAGCGCGGCGCGCAAATCATTGACATCAACATGGGTTGCCCGGCCAAGAAGGTCTGTAACAAATGGGCCGGTTCGGCCCTGATGCAGGATGAAACGCTGGCCCTGTCCATCGTTGAAGCGGTGGTGGCCGCGTGCGCCCCGCGCAACGTGCCCGTCACGCTGAAGATGCGCACCGGCTGGTGCCAGGCCCACAAGAATGCGGTCACGTTGGCGCGCGCGTTTGAGGCGGCTGGCGTGCAGATGCTGGCTGTGCATGGCCGCACCCGCGAGCAGGGCTACAAGGGCGAGGCCGAATACCACACCATTGCGGCCGTCAAGGCCGCGGTGCAAATCCCGGTGGTGGCCAATGGCGACATCACCTCGCCCGAGAAGGCACGCCATGTGCTGCAGGCCACCGGGGCGGATGCCATCATGATTGGCCGCGCCGCGCAGGGCAGGCCGTGGATCTTTCGCGAGATTGCACACTTTATGGCGACCGGCACGCACCTGGCGCCACCGCTGGTGAGCGAGGTCAAGCGCCTGCTGGTGGAACACCTGCACGACCATTACAGCCTGTACGACGAATTCATCGGCGTGCGTTCGGCACGCAAACACATTGGCTGGTACGTGCGGGAGTTGCCGGGAGGCGAGGAATTTCGCAGCGCCATGAATGCCTTGCAGGACAGCGTGGCCCAGGTGGCGGCGGTGGAACAGTATTTTGATGGTTTGAACGAGAAGATGGACCGCATCCCGGCAAACGGCAATGTGGCCAACACAAGAGGACGAGACATGACGGAATGTGTTGTATGAGCAAGAAGCTCCTGGAAGAAAGCGTACGCACCAGCCTGGAAGGCTACTTTCGCGATCTGCGCGGCACCGAGCCCGGCGGCATGCATGACATGCTGGTGCGCGCGGTGGAAAAGCCGCTGTTGGAAGTGGTGATGGCGCAGGCCGACCACAACCAGTCCAAGGCCGCGCAGTGGCTGGGTTTGAACCGCAACACCCTGCGCAAGAAGCTGCTGGAACACCGCCTGATTGATTGATTGATTTTTTAACTTAGCCACTCCACCATGAACGCACTACTTTCTGTCTCTGACAAAACCGGCATCATCGAACTCGCGCAAGCGCTGCATGCGCAGGGCATCAAGCTGCTCTCCACCGGCGGCACTGCCAAATTACTGGCCGAGAAAGGTTTGCCGGTGACCGAGGTGGCCGACATGACCGGCTTCCCCGAGATGCTGGACGGTCGCGTCAAAACCCTGCACCCCCGCGTGCACGGTGGCTTGCTGGCGCGTCGCGATGTGCCCGCGCACATGGCTGCGTTGGCCGAGCACAAGATTGACACCATCGACGTGCTGGTGGTGAACCTGTATCCGTTTGAAGCCACCGTGGCAAAGCCCGGTTGCACGCTGGAAGACGCCATCGAGAACATCGACATTGGCGGCCCGGCCATGGTGCGCAGCGCCGCCAAGAACTGGAAAGACGTTGCGGTGCTGACCGATGCGTCGCAATACGCCACCGTCATTGCCGAACTCACAGCCAACGGCAAGGTTTCGGACAAGACCAAGTTTGCCCTGAGCGTGGCAGCCTTCAACCGCATCAGCCAGTACGACGGCGCCATCAGCGATTACCTGAGTTCGGTGCAAATCGGTGACGACGTGCCCGCAGGCGATGCCGCACCCACGCTGAGCCGCTTCCCGGCCCAGTTCAATGCCCAGTACACCAAGGTGCAGGACATGCGTTACGGCGAGAACCCGCACCAGCAGGCGTCCTTCTACCGCAACGCCAGACCGGCGCTCGGTGCGCTGTCCACCGGCGTGCAGTTGCAGGGCAAGGAACTGAGCTACAACAACATCGCCGACGCCGATGCGGCGTGGGAGTGTGTGAAGAGTTTCGAGGCCACTGCCTGCGTCATCGTCAAGCATGCCAATCCCTGCGGCGTGGCCGTGGGCGCCACTGCGCTGGAGGCCTATAGCAAAGCCTTCCAGACCGATCCGACCTCCGCATTTGGCGGCATCATCGCCTTCAATTGCACGGTGGACGGTGCCGCGGCGCAAGTGGTGGCCAAGCAATTTGTCGAAGTGCTGATGGCCCCCGCCTTCACGCAGGAGGCGCTGGACGTGTTCAAGGCCAAAGCCAATGTGCGCCTGCTGCGCATCGCCTTGCCCGAAAACCGGGCCGACATCCTGAACGCCGGCCGTAACAGCCTGGAGTTCAAGCGCGTCAGCGGCGGCCTGCTGGTGCAGGAAGCCGACAACCACATCCTGCACCTGTCCGACCTGAAGGTGGTGACCACCGTGCAGCCAACGCCTGAGCAACTGCAGGACCTGTTGTTTGCCTGGACAGTGGCCAAGTACGTCAAGTCCAACGCCATTGTGTTTTGCAAGGGCGGCATGACCATGGGCGTGGGCGCGGGCCAGATGAGCCGCCTGGATTCGGCCCGCATCGCCAGCATCAAGGCCGGTCACGCCAATCTGTCATTGGCGGGCACGGCGGTGGCCAGCGACGCGTTTTTCCCGTTCCGCGATGGCCTGGATGTAGTGGTGGATGCAGGCGCCACCTGCGTCATCCAGCCCGGCGGCTCCATGCGAGACGACGAGGTGATTGCTGCCGCCAATGAACGGGGCGTGGCTATGGTGTTCAGCGGCGTGCGTCACTTTCGCCACTAATTGGCAGCGATATGTGCCTCTAGACCTCGTTGAATATACGTAATGCGCTATCATAGTGATAGCAATTTGAGTATTTGACTGCGCAGACTGGCCGGTCGCACCGGCTTTTGCAAGAACTGGATACCGGCGTCGCGGCAGCGGTTCGCCAGATTGCTTTCCACATCCCCGCTCATGAGGCAGGCCGGGATGTTGGACTGGGCCTCCTGGCGCAGCAGCTGCACGGTGTCAAAGCCGTTGTCGCCATCGCGCAGGCGGTAGTCACTCAAAATGAGTTGGGGGCAGTTGCCGGCCCGCAATTGGGCCAGTGCGTCCTGCGTGTTGTTGGCCATTGCAACATCGCAGCCCCAGGCGGACAGCATCATGCGCATGGCCTCTGCCACCAGTACATCGTCCTCAATCACCAGCAGGCGTACGCCTTGCAAGTCGTCCAGTAGGGCGGTGGTGGTGCCCGTTGCAACGCCAGGCGCAATATCAGGCGGCACCGGGCACATCCCCAGTGGCACTTCAATGCTGAAGCAACTGCCCCGACCCGGAACCGACTTGACGCCCACGGCGTGCCCCAGCAACCGGGCGGTGCGCTCTACGATTGACAGGCCCAGTCCCAGCCCTTTGCTGCGGTCGCGTTCGCTGTTGCTGACCTGGAAAAATTCCTTGAACACTTCTGCATGGTGCTGCGGGGCGATGCCTACCCCGGTATCCCACACCTCGATGCGGGCAGCGCTGCCGCCTTTCGAGCGTCGGCAGGCCACCAGAATGCCACCGCGTGCGGTGTAGCGCAGGGCGTTGTGCGCCAGGTTAAGCAGGATGCGTGTGAGCAGAGCGGGATCACTCATGACCCACAGCGCACTGTGGCGAATGCGCAAAGTCAGGCTCTTGGCATCGGCCTGGGCCTGCAACCCATGCACCAGCCGCTCAAAAACCTCCGCCACCGGAAATGCGCGAATCGCGGTCTTGACCGAGTCGGCTTCGAGTTGGGCGATATCCAGCAACGCGTCCAGCAAATCCTGCTGTGCCTGCACCGACGCGTGCAGATGTTCCAGCACCCGGGTTTCGTCAGGCCCGTGCGGAAACTGCTTCAAGCGCATCAAGAACATGCCCAGCGCATGCGACGGCTGGCGCAAGTCGTGGCTGGCCGCAGCCAGGAAGTCGGACTTGGCCCGGGTTGCGGCTTCTGCGGCTTCCTTCTGCGTGCGCAGCTCCTGCGTGGCCTTTTCTACCCGGTACTCCAGGAGCTGCTGGCTGTCTTGTAGGTTTTGCGCCATGCTGTTGAGTCCGCGCTGCAGGGTGGCAAACGGATCGTTGGGAATCACAGCCGCCCGAAATCCCAGGTCGCCACTCTCGAGGCGCTCCACCTGGCGCGCAACACGGCGGATCGGCAGTATCACCCCGCGCGCAATCAGGAATGCCACCAGGGAACCCAGTAGCAAACCGCTCAGGGTAATGAGAATTCCGAGCAGCAGCATGCGATGCTCCCGGCTGGCCAGCGATTGGCGGCTGGTGACCAGCACCACATGCCCCAGCAGTTGGTCCGATGCTCTCGGAGCCTGCACCTGGCGCTCGAACACATCATCGAGCTCAATCTGGCTGCTGTGCACCGGCTGGACAATGACATCCAGGTCGCTGGATGCATCGTGGACACTGCTCTCCTGCGTGCCCAGTACCGGGTAGGCGAGCAATGGCACACCCACGCGCGTGAGGAACTTTCCGCGGCTATCAAAGATATCGACTGAACGAACGTCGCTCTCCCTTGCCGCTCCCTGGCAAATCGCGTGCAACTGCGTCTCGTTGGCGGAGAAAATTCCGTACTCGCTGGCACTGGCCAATTGCCGGGCCAGGGCGCGCGCGCGTTGCTGGTGCGACTCGTTGAGGTCACTGGATCGCCCTTGCAGCAGCACCAGTGACAGCCCGACGCCGACGAGCAATACCGGCAACCAGGCGGCCAGCAGTACCCGCGTGCGGATGTCCGACCACTTCATTTCTTCTGCTCCAGGCGCTTGAGCCGCTCGGTCAGCGTGTGGGCGTCCAGGTCCAGGTTCATGGATCGCGCGAGCGACCCATTCACTTCGATCCAGAATTCGCGCGGGTATTGGGGTGGCGCCAGGTCTTTGCCCTGCAGCACGGGGCGTATCAGTTGCGCCGCCTGTTGTCCTACCTGGGCGGGCGTGGTGTAAATCGCCATCAGGGCACCCGCCTTCACATAGGCAGGTGAAAAGCTCACCATCGGGACATTTGCCCGCAGGGCAGACAGCAGAATATTCTGCAAGCTGCCACTGTTGTAAACCTGTGGATCCGGCAGGGCTAGCAGGACCTGGCTGCCCTCCAACAGCGTTTGCAGTTTGGCAAACATCGGCTCATTGGCATCGACTTGAGATTGCAGGACACTCATCGACCGCTTGCGCCGTTCCTCTTCCAGAACCGGCAAGTGTTCACTGCTCACGGTACCCAACAGGACGCCGATGCGTGGGCGCTGGGGCAGCGCCAGCTGGATCAGGTCAAGTTGGCGACCCAAAGGCTGGTTCAGGTAAATCACTGAAAACGCACTGGCGGCGCGGCGCTGGTTGTTGCGCACAATCGCCTCGAAACTGGCACTGGGAACAAACGCACCCAATACCGGCACACGCGTCTCGGTCCGCGCCATTTCAGTCGCAGCCTCTACACCCAAGGCCAGCACCACCTGGTCCGGTTTTGCACCGGTTGAACGGGCCTGCGCCAGTGTCAGGTATTGAACGCTGCTGCGTGCAACGCCGCCGCGCTCCAGCTCGGTTGTGAACACCTCAGCCGCTTCGGTAAAAGCGGCATTGCGCTCAGCGCTGACGATCAGAACCTGCAATGGGGCAGCGTGCACCCACAGCGGCAGCCCGCACCCCAGCAATAGGCACAGGAATGCCAGTCTGAGCGACGGACCAGGCCAGTACATGTGCCTAGTTCTCTAACCGCAGCATCACGTAAGCTTGTCGCACAAATTGGAAGTTGGGATCGAAATCCGGATAGGCCGTCCCGGCGTTTTGCACCACCCAGGATACTTCACCCTTGCGCGACCCCCACTGCAATTCCTTGGCTATACGTAGGTCGGTGCGGTTTACAGCGGGGCCAGGAACGCCATTGTTTGGCATCTCGGGTACAGCATCGGTACGACTGCGCATCAAGCTGACGTGGAATCCCATGGGAAACCGCTGCGTGACCAAAAGAGATGACCCGGTTAAAGGCATGCGCGGATACAGTCGACCGTTGTCTATCCACAGATGACTCAGGGACCACTGCCCACCTTGCCATGGGCGCCATTTGAGTTGAAACTCGGCACCATGTGTGTTGAGCGGTGCGGAGAGATCGCTCCAGTTGCCTCCCGGGATGTTGACGAAGTATTTGGTGTAGTCGTTTGCTTCCTTTTTTTCCCGGATGATGTTGGTGCTGGTTTCATCAAAGACCCGCAAATCCACATCCAATTGCAGGCTATCGAATGTGCCGAGGTAGCCGACTTCGCGGCTCACAATCGATTCCGGTACTAACCCTCCCCGCGATTGGAAGTCCACAAACTCCCCTTTTGGAAAACCTGCCGCTGCCAAAGAAGGCGAGCGATACACCAGGTGACCGAAGTTTTCGAAAGTACTGGGCGGGCGATGGGCTTTGGAGACGCCGTATCGCAGCGTCTGTCCGGGCATCAGATGCCAATTGAGCATGGTGCGCGGTGAGGCAGTGTCGCCAGAAACCGAGTTGCGCTCCAGCATGCTGCCCGCGTTGAGCACCAAACTGGGGACGATATGCCACTGTGCGTTAAAGAATATCCGGTAGAAATTAGTTGCGAAGGCATCGTCTGTGTCATACAGAATGCGTGAAGCAATGCGCTCTTGGCGCAGCTCTGCACCCCAAATCCATTGCAAGGAAGGATTGAAGCGCGCCGTGTGCTGGGCCATCATGGAGTCGCTGCTGGCACGTCCTCCACGGTTCATCAGTACATCAGTGAAATCGGAATTGGGAACCTGGTCTTGTATGGACTCATCCATGTGCGCGTATTGGAATGCAAGGTCGGCATCGGCATGCAGGATGCGGCTCCAATCCACTTGGACAAAAGACGTGTCAATCCAACGGTTGCGCAAACCATTGCCACTTCCGCCATTTGCGGAGCCAACGCCCGCATCAATAACGGACTGACCTGCGCGGACGTCTAGGCGGTCTTTGTCCGAGGCTTGGAAAGTGCTCCGAAAGTTAACCCGTCTGACGTGGTCCCGCCCTCCCGCACCCAGCAGCCCAGAGTCAGTTCGCTGATCTGCCGTAATACGAAAACGTGCCTGGTTGTCGCCCCAACCGAGGCGCACCAGGGTATCGCGGATGCCGTTGTCGCCTTGCGCCAGATTGGCGGTTACACCCATGGTGTCAATCGTGTCTCGTGTGACGATATTGATCATGCCCAGGAATGCACGTGCACCGTAGGCTGCGGCATTGGTGCCCCGAATGACTTCAATCCGTTCAATGTCATCAATGGCCACGGCCTGCAGGCCTGGCCCAGTGCTGCCTAAAAGAAAGGGTGAGTAAACCGAGCGACCGTCAACCATCACTTGCACGCGGTTGGAGTAGTCTTTGAGGCTATCGTGATAGCTGGCTTGGGGCGCATTGGATTCAAATGAACTACTAACTTCAAAACCCGGAACGTAGCGCAGCAAATCAGCGACATCGCGTGCCCCGGTAGCACGAATCATGGCGCGATCCAGCAGCGTCACCGAGCCTGGCGTCTCATCCAGCCGCTGGGGCATGCGGGAGACCGACAGCACGATGGGTACATCGTTCAGGAATTCACTTTCGGAGAGCTGCGGCGATCCCTGTGCGTGCGCTGGCGCCAGCCATCCAAGAACAGTGATCGCCAGCATGGGGCAGGCCACGCGCAGCAATGGTGCGGTGGACCAGGTATCGGAGTGCTTGTCTCTGGACATTATTTTTGAACTTCCGCAGTGGGTGAAAGGATATGGACGCTGTCACGCGCCAGGGGCAAGGTGCAAACGGCTCCGCCGCCTATTTTCGAACTGAAAATGAGCGGTGATTGGATCAGTTGCGCACCCCGGGCAGCAATGGTCAGCCCGCGGTCTGAGCGGCTGTCGTTGACGGGTTGCACGCGGGTGCGGGTATCCCACACCTGGACAAGAACCTGACCTGCACGCTGCCGCAGTCCCAGCAGCACACCACCTTGCTGCGTTTGTGCCATGGCGTTGATGAGTAGCTTGCGCACAATGGTTTGAACCCATTGCGGGTCGCTGTGCACGCGAATGTCTGTGGACGGGCAGTAGAAACAGAAGCGCAGGTTTTTGGAAATGGCCTGCGCAGCGAATTCCGCCTCCAGTGCATGCAACATCGCAGCCAGGTTGAAGTCCTGCATGTGGACGCCGCCAGCAGCAGCATCCAGGCGGGCGAGGTCATGAAAGTCCTCCAGTATGTGCCGCACCGACAGTATGGATTGCTCAAGTCCCTGAGTGGCTTTGACGGT
>DAOQRI010000095.1:0-8226 GCA_035355475.1 Rhodoferax sp.
CCAGGGTGTAAAAGCTCAGGCCCACATGCTCCCCAATTTGGCGTCCCCGCGCATCTCGGATCGCTCCAGGCTCTTTGGCGATGTAGCGGTTCAAAAAATCCCTAAATGGGCGCTCACCGATAAAGCATATCCCGGTGGAGTCTTTCTTCTTCGCGTTGGGCAGGCCAATGTCCTGTGCAATCTGGCGGACCTGGGTCTTGTGCAGTTCACCAATCGGGAACAAGGTCCTGGACAGTTGCGCTTGGTTGAGACGGTGCAAAAAGTAGCTTTGATCCTTGGAAGGGTCCAGTCCCTTGAGCAATTCGTGCAAGCCAGTGGCAGGGTTTTGACGGACACGCGCGTAGTGGCCTGTGGCGATCTTTTCAGCACCTAGGCGCATGGCGTGATCCAGAAAGGCCTTGAACTTGATTTCTGCGTTGCACAGGATGTCGGGGTTTGGGGTGCGCCCAGCCTGGTACTCGGCGAGAAACTCGGCAAACACCCGGTCTTTGTATTCGGCCGCAAAATTGACATGTTCAATTTCTATGCCCAGCACATCCGCAACAGCTGCCGCGTCGACAAAATCGATATTGGAGGTGCAGTAGCCCGGGTCGCTGGCGTCGGCGCCCGCCGGGCGGTCATCGTCCTCCCAGTTCTTCATGAAGATGCCGATGACCTCGTGCCCTTGTTGCTTCAGCACATGTGCGGTCACCGCCGAATCGACGCCGCCACTCAGACCGACCACCACACGTTGTTTGCTCATGGGCCGATTTTAGGGATGTCCACGCAGGATGCGGCGCTGCAGCGCGGCAATAGCGACTTGCAAGCGGGAAAATTGCCTACTTTGGGGTTTGTTTGAGAATGCCCTGAAATTTCATTGTCTTTTTGGCCTGTAGCTCTCATGGAATATACATAAGTTGCTATCGTAGTTATAGCATTTGAGCTCTGCCATTGGAGCCAGAAAAACATTGCCCAGATGGTCCGTAACGGGTCGCACAGGATTCAGGGCACTGGTCGCGGTCAGGCTAGCTGCTTGGCAATCTATATCAAGGCTGTTTGATACACATCATGCCCGCCCCCTATCGGAACCGAGGGTTTTTCAGTTAAGCTTTCTGGTGGCTTACGCAGCACAGGTGCTTCCGGTGTTGCGCTGAGCATGGTCTGTTTGAAAATACTAAGCTGAGGAGTCGCTTCATGGAAACTGGTGTATCGGCAGGAACGGCGCAACGCATTGGCGTTCCGCGTGAGACTTTCCCCCTGGAAAAGCGCGTCGCGACGGTCCCGGACGTAGTAGAGAAGCTGATCAAGCTCGGTTTCAAAGTGGCGATCGAGTCAGGCGCCGGTGATGCGGCCAATTTCAGCGATGACTCCTACCGCGCCGTCGGCGCAGAAGTCATCGAAGGTGCTGCAGCGCTGTGGGCCGCCTCCGATATCGTGTTCAAGGTGCGTGGACCAAGTGCCGAGGAAATGGGTCTGCTGCGCGAAGGCGGTACCCTGATCAGCTTCATCTGGCCGGCACAAAATCCCGAACTGATGCAGCAGCTCACAGCCAAAAAGGCAACCGTGCTGGCAATCGATGCGCTTCCACGCATGCTGAGCCGCGCCCAGAAGATGGACGCATTGACATCGCAGGCCGGTGTCACGGGCTACCGTGCTGTCATTGAGGCGGCCAATGCATTTGGTCGCTTCTTCAACGGCCAGATCACGGCTGCGGGCAAGGTCCCTCCAGCCAAGGTGTTCATTGCCGGTGCCGGTGTGGCGGGTCTGGCAGCGATTGGCACCGCGGCGGGCCTTGGGGCCATTGTTCGCGCCAACGACACCCGCGCCGAAGTGGCCGACCAGGTCACCTCTCTGGGTGGCGATTTCGTGAAGGTCGATTACGAAGAAGAAGGTGGTGGTGGTGGTGGCTACGCCAAAGTGATGAGCGAAGGCTTCCAAAAAGCCCAGCGCGAGATGTACGCCAAGCAGGCCAAAGAGGTGGACATCATCATCACGACCGCGCTGATACCTGGAAAGCCCGCGCCCAAACTGATTACCGCAGAGATGGTGATGAGCATGAAGCCGGGAAGTGTCATTGTGGATATGGCAGCCGAACAGGGCGGCAATTGTGAATTGACCGTGCCAGGCGAGGCGGTGGTCCGCCACGGCGTGACCATTGTTGGCTATACCGACCTGGCCTCGCGCTTGGCCAAACAGTCGTCAACTTTGTACGCAACCAACCTGTTTCGACTGACGGAAGAACTGTGCAAAACCAAGGACGGCATCATCAACGTCAACATGGAAGACGATGCCATTCGCGGCTTGACCGTCACCAAGGAAGGCAGCATCACCTGGCCGCCCCCTGCACCCAAACTTCCCCCAGCGGCTCCGGCTGCGGCCAAGCCGGCAGCGTCGCCTGCGGCCAAGAAGGGTGGCCATGGCCATGGCGGTGGGGACAGCGAGCCCATGGCTGGCAGCAAGTTAGCCATCATGTTTGGCGTGGCCGCTGCGCTGTTCTGGCTCATCGGAAAGAGTGCGCCTCCGGCGTTTTTGTCGCACTTCACGGTGTTCGTGCTGGCCTGCTTTGTGGGCTATATGGTGGTGTGGAATGTCAAACCCGCGCTGCACACGCCGCTGATGAGCGTGACCAATGCCATCAGCAGCATCATCGCCATCGGTGCGCTGGTGCAGATTTCGCCCATCGCGGGTGCCGCTAATCGCCCCGACAGTCTGATCACTTGGGTGGCCGGTGCTGGCATTGTGCTCACCGCAATCAACATGTTCGGCGGTTTTGCCGTCACCCAGCGCATGCTGGCGATGTTCCGCAAATAAGGAAAGCAGCAGATGTTTACTTCAGAACTGGCAACCGTCTCCTATATCGGAGCAACGATTCTTTTCATCTTGAGCCTGGGCGGACTCTCCAACCAGGAAACTGCGCTGCGTGGAAACCTCTACGGTATGGTGGGCATGACCATCGCCGTGCTGGCAACCGTGTTCGGGCCACAGGTCACCGGTGCAGGTATTCCCTGGATCATCGGAGCCATGGTAATTGGCGGCAGCATTGGTCTGTATGCCGCAAAGACTGTGCAGATGACGCAGATGCCCGAGCTGGTGGCGCTGATGCACAGCATGGTGGGTCTGGCGGCCATGCTAGTGGGCTTCTCCACTTTCATTGACCCGGAAGCGTCCAAGGGTTTTGTCGGTGCAGCCAAGTCCATTCATGAGATGGAAATCTACATCGGTATCCTGATTGGCGCAGTGACCTTTTCGGGCTCCATCGTGGCATTCGGCAAGCTCTCGGGCCGCATCGGTGGCAATCCGCTGCTGCTCCCGGCGCGCCACTGGTTGAATTTGGTGGGCTTGCTGGTTGTCATCTGGTTTGGCCGCGAGTTTATGAACGCCCACACCATTGAAGAAGGCATGATGCCGCTGATCGTGATGACCGTGATTGCCTTGCTGTTTGGTATCCACATGGTCATGGCCATTGGTGGCGCAGACATGCCGGTGGTGGTCTCCATGCTCAACAGCTACTCCGGATGGGCTGCTGCTGCGACCGGTTTCATGCTCTCCAACGACTTGTTGATCGTGACCGGTGCCTTGGTCGGTTCGAGCGGCGCCATTCTGTCGTACATCATGTGCAAGGCCATGGCGCGCAGTTTCATCAGCGTGATCGCCGGTGGTTTTGGTACTGCCAGTGCAGCGCCCGCGCCTGCGTCTGGCCCGGCGCAGCCCGCTGGCGAGGTCTTCCCGATTCTTGCTGCAGAAACAGCCGAGCTGATGCGTGAAGCCAAGAGCGTCATCATTGTTCCTGGCTACGGCATGGCGGTGGCGCAAGCCCAGCACACGGTCTATGAAATCACCAGACTGCTGCGCGAGAAAGGTGTCAACGTCCGCTTTGGCATCCACCCGGTTGCAGGACGCATGCCCGGACACATGAATGTGTTGCTGGCCGAAGCCAAAGTGCCTTACGACATCGTGTTTGAAATGGATGAGTTGAACGACGACTTCCCGAAAACCGACCTGGTGATGGTGATCGGGGCCAACGACATTGTGAATCCCGGCGCACAGGATGACCCCAACAGTCCGATCGCGGGCATGCCGGTGCTCGAAGTCTGGAAGGCCAAGACATCGATTGTCATGAAACGGAGCATGGCTTCTGGCTATGCGGGCGTTGACAATCCTCTGTTCTACAAAGACAACAACCGCATGCTGTTTGGTGATGCGAAGAAGATGCTCGACGAAGTGCTGACTGTGCTGAAGGCCTGACCACGGGTCTTGACTAGGGAAAACACCAAGACAGTCTGGAGTGAATCCCTTTGGTGTTCAAAGGCAAAATAGCTGGCTACATCAACGTTGGGATACTTCAGCATGACAGATCGCATTTGGCTCAATAGTTACCCCAAGGGCGTGCCCGCCGATATCGACGTCGCCGCGTACGTGTCGCTGGTAGCGCTGATGGAGGAGAGCTTCAAGAAGTTCGCCCCTCGGGTGGCTTACAACTTCATGGGCAAGGACGTGACCTATGCCCAGACCGACAGCTTGAGCCAGGCGTTTGCTGCTTACTTGCAGAGTCTGGGTCTGTCCAAGGGCGACCGTGTCGCCATCATGATGCCCAACGTGCCGCAGTATCCGGTGGCAGTGGCAGGCATTTTGCGCGCCGGGTATGTCGTGGTTAACGTCAACCCGCTGTACACGCCACGCGAGTTGCAGCATCAACTCAAGGACTCGGGCGCCAAGGCCATTGTCATCATCGAGAACTTTGCCACCACGCTGGAGAAGTGCATTGCGGCAACGCCGGTCAAGCATGTCGTGCTGTGCTCCATGGGGGATCAATTGGGCTTGCTCAAAGGCACGCTGGTCAATTACGTGGTGCGCAATGTCAAGAAGATGGTGCCAGCGTTCAGCTTGCCACAAGCGGTGCGGTTCAACGCTGCTGTTGCCATGGGGACCAAGGCACCGTTTAAGCGACCGGACATCAAGGCAGACGATGTCGCAGTGTTGCAATACACCGGCGGCACGACGGGTGTCTCCAAGGGTGCGGTCCTGTTGCACCGCAATGTGGTGGCCAACGTCCTGCAATCCGAGGTTTGGAACAATCCGGTCATGAGCAAGATACCGGCCAACGAACAGCCGACCGGCGTCTGTGCGTTGCCGCTGTACCATATTTTCGCGTTCACGGTGGGAATGATGCTGTCCATGCGCATGGGGGGCAAGCTGATTCTGATCCCCAATCCACGCGACATCCCTGGCGTGCTCAAGGAACTCAGCAAGCACGTGATCCACTCCTTCCCTGCGGTCAACACGCTATTCAACGGCCTGGCAAACCACCCTGATTTCAATACCGTGGACTGGAGTCACCTCAAGGTGTCGGTTGGCGGCGGCACGGCTGTCCAGAGTGGCGTTGCAAAGCTCTGGTTTGAAAAGACCGGTTGCCCTATTTGTGAGGGCTATGGTCTGAGTGAAACGTCGCCATCTGCGAGTTGCAATGTCGTCACGGCTACCGAATACACCGGGACGATTGGCGTGCCCTTGCCCAATACCTACATGAAATTGCTCGACGATGACGGCAATGAAGTGGCAGCGGGCCAGTCTGGCGAAATTGCGATCAGAGGTCCTCAGGTGATGGCGGGGTACTGGCAGCGTCCCGATGAAACCGCCAAGGTCATGACCTTTGACGGTTTCTTCAAAACCGGTGACGTGGGGGTGGTGGACGAACGTGGCTTCTTCAAGATCGTGGACCGCAAGAAGGACATGATTCTGGTTAGCGGGTTTAACGTTTTCCCAACGGAGCTGGAAGACGTGGTCGCCCAGATGCCGGGTGTCATGGAGTGCGCCTGTATCGGTGTGGCGGATGCCAAATCAGGCGAAGCGGTGAAACTTGTCATTGTCAAAAAGGATCCCAATTTGACCGAGGAAGACGTTCGCAACTACTGCAAGGAAAATCTGACCGGCTACAAGCAACCCAAGGTGGTTGAGTTCCGGGCAGAACTGCCCAAGACGCCCGTGGGCAAGATTTTGCGGCGCGAACTGCGCGACAAATAGCCCCGACGTGGACCTCTTTCAAGCGGCCTGCGGGCCGCTTTTCTATTGGGCGAGGCAGAATGTGTGGCGTGACGGTCAGACCTGATTCAGGGTGCCCGCTGCTACCAGCGGGATGGCTTCTACCAGCAGTCGGGTGACTTTTTTCGCATTGCTGTTGAATACGGCCAGGATTGCGTCCCAGGTCACCGGTTCTTCATCGGTTTTCCAGCAATCATAGTCCGTGCTCATGGCCACAGCAGCATAGGGAATGCCCGCCTCGTTGGCGAGCGCCGCTTCGGTGGCCACCGACATGTTGATGACATCGGCGCCCCACGCGCGGAACATTCTGGATTCGGCCCGCGTAGAGAATCGCGGGCCTTCAATGGTGACTACGGTTCCGTGGCTGTGAAAACGATGCGCGTGCTGATGGCAGAGATCAATCAGAATCTTGCGCAGTGTCGGGTCGAACGGGTCGGCCATTGGGGTGTGGACGGGCTGATGGGGTGCGAAGGACTCATGAAAGCTCATGGCACGCTGTTTGGTGAAGTCAATGAACTGGTCCAGAATGACCAGGTCACCCCGGCCAATGTCTTCGCGCAGTGAGCCAACTGCGGTGGTCGCGAGAATTTGGGTGCAGCCCGCATCCTTCAAAGCCTGGACGTTAGCGCGGTAGTTCACGTGGGTTGGCGTGATGGTGTGTTCCCGTCCATGGCGGCCCAACAGAACCACATCGATTCCGGAGATTTTCCCGTGCTTGAGTGGGGTTGATGGAGCGCCCCAGCGGGTCGTGGTGATTTGATCCGCTGGATGCTCCAGGATGTCCGGGTTGTCCAGCCCGCTTCCGCCGATGATGCCAATCTTTGTCATGGTGTTGTTGACCTATCCAGTTCGTTGAGCAACAGATTGAGGGTGGTCGCCACGTCTGCACCGTACGCGACTATGCCTTCGTCATGGCCTGCCATTGCAAATAGTACGGGAAGCGTTGGCTCTCCCACTACCAAAGCCGACACGGCTTGCGCCATAGCGGGTGTGCCGTACGGGATATCGGCCCGCGTTGACAACTTGCCAGTCGACATCCAATGGTCAAACAACGGCCGGCTATGGACATGCATGACGCACTGCACCGCCGCATGGGCAGCGTAAATGGCTCCGTGGGTCATGGCCTCGGACGATGCAGGAAGGTGCCCCACGGATCGCACCCGGTTTTCGATGGTTGAAAATTCTTCGACCAGACAATAGTGTTCGTTGCTCAGGGTGCGCATACCACCCGTGGCGCTTGCCGTGACGACGAATAGCCTGCCTTGGGTGCGAACACTGAGGTTGCCAAAGCCAACACCGTTTGGGTAGACGCCAATCAAATTTCGATCGAACAGGCTGGTTCGGGCGCAATTCAGTTCATCGAGCACTGCAGAGGGAGCGACGGTGCCGTCCCGGCGCTCACTACGGTACTTGATGTAGCCGTCATCCACCGGCAGCACCCGATTCGCGCTGCTCGGGGAACAGCGACAGGATGCCCGCTTCGGTGGCATCGCATAGACCGCGCTCACAGATCAGCTGGGTAATCAGCCGTGCAGGCGTTACATCAAAACCCCAGTTGCGCGCAGGCGTGGTTTGCGGGCAGATGCGGACGGTTTCGATGGTTCCCTGTTGGGTTTGTCCGGTCACAAAACGAACCTCTGCGCTGCCACGCTCTTCAATCGGAATATTAGCGACGCCCCCGCGCAGCGCAAAATCAAATGTGGACGACGGCAGGGCTACGTACATCGGCACCTGGTTGTCATGTGCTGCAAGGGCCTTGAGGTAGGTTCCGATCTTGTTGGCGACGTCGCCATTGCGGGTGATGCGGTCTGCCCCGGTAATCACCATATCAACCAACCCATGCTGCATGAGGTGGCCACCGGCGTTGTCGGCGATCAGCGTATGAGGCACACCCTGTTGGGCCAATTCCCAGGCTGTAAGGCTGGCGCCCTGGTTGCGGGGTCGGGTTTCATCGACCCACACATGCAATGGGATTCCTGCGCTGTGGGCGGCGTAGATAGGCGCCGTAGCGGAGCCCACGTCGACAAAAGCCAGCCAGCCAGCATTGCAGTGCGTGAGAATATTGACCACTTGCCCCTGTTTGCGACTGGCAATGGCCGAGATGATGGGTAGTGCGTGGGCGCCGATTCGGAGGCAGTGGTCGGCATCTTCGTCCGCAATCGCAGTGGCCTCTCGTAGCGCAATGGAGCAGCGTTCTGCGTATGTGCG
>DAOQRI010000096.1:0-8159 GCA_035355475.1 Rhodoferax sp.
AGGATCGCGTAAAGTGTCGCTACGGAATGTCTTCACCCAAACCCTGGCTTCTTCCAAAGTCCACTCACGGCGGCTAACATTCGCGCGCTCACCACCTGGCAACTCGCCCTTCTTGGCGTGATACATCACTTGGGCACGCTCCAACCCGCAAAGTTCACCCAGCTGCGTGGAGTTGAATAGGGGAGGGGACTTCCGCGCCTCTGGGGCCAGCATGGAGCTTCGAGCCTGCTTGATGACACTGCTTGCGTTCAGCGACAGGGTATTTAGAGCATCTATGTCGATTGTTGGGTAAATAGGCTTTTGTAAGGTTCGCATAGTTTTCTCCGAGTTACGGAATTTTAGCGTAACGATCAAAATAGCGGAACTCTTACAAAATTCGTCGATCAATGTGAAATGGCAAAGATTCACAGAACACCGATGATCGAATCCACAAAATTGAGCAGTTGCCTAAGGATGTCCGATTCCTGGCGACGGCTGTCTGGACATTTGTTTGTGTTCCTCTCAAAGTCCGTTTGTCTTTAAGAAGAAGTCTTTAGAAGAGTCTTCAATACAGTTCGTGATCTATTAAATGCGATTTAATCTTTTAAAAACAACAGCTTACAAAACGCGACGTCCAGCTTTGTACCGCTAAATGTCCAACTCTATACCGTAAACGGTCCAAGTCTGTACCGTTAGATGTCCAACTTTGTACCGCTGGATCAATGGGTAGTTCCCCACAGTAAGAATTCACGAAATAGAGGTGTGGCAACCGGCTTTGTGGCGAAAACCCCCTGGAAATCACGAATGGAATGTCCAGAAATGGTCTCCTCAAACACAGGAAAACCAGTCACTGAGCGGCTCAGTGAGGGTGAATGTCCAACTCTGTACCGCTAAACACTGACGCTGCTTTCTACCAAAAACTGGTTTTGTCCAAATATTGCTATACTTATCTGGACGAAAAGATCTCTCATGAACGACAACACAAAAGACCAACTTAAGATTAAGAAGCCAGTTCAATCTCTGGTGTTGATCCCAAAAAAGGGGAAACTCAGTGTTGTCGCGCGCAAGTTGTACAACGTAATTCTGCATTCGACCATAGCCCAAAT
The DNA here is from genome assembly GCA_035355475.1 of Rhodoferax sp. Lineage (GTDB taxonomy): Bacteria > Pseudomonadota > Gammaproteobacteria > Burkholderiales > Burkholderiaceae_C > Allorhodoferax. Next base: position 1,086 of record DAOQRI010000096.1, read on the forward strand.
TGCGGAATTCGAGCTTCAGGGCAAAGAAGTACCAGCCGATCACCTATTTGAAGGCCGCCTGATCGATCTGGTTATGCCTATTCAGGTGGGGCAATCGGACCTAAGGGCAAAGGCAAAGGAATATTTGCAGCAGATGTCTGAGATTCGACTGGACTGGGAAGCACCGGATGCACATGGTCATGTCAAATGGACAAATCTGGGATTGCTGTCTGAGGCTCAACTGGAAAAAGAGAATCCCAAAGATCCCAAATCAGATGTCATTGTCCGATGGGCGTTCCCGCCAACTATCTTCAAGGAGTTGCGCCACCCTGAGATGTATGCGCAAATCAGCATTTACCAGATTGCCAAACTTTCGACTTATGAGGCGGTGGCCTTGTATGAGATTTGCGCAAGGTACAGGACGAATGCAGCCGGGGTCACCAGCATCCAAGAGCCACTTTGGTGGATTAAGGCGCTGTCCAACAAAGTGCCCGAGATCGATCCCAAAACCGGTGAGCCTAAATGGCGTGAGTGGCGCAAGTTCAAGGACGAGAAAATCAAGAAAACGGTAGCAGAAATCAACGAGCAGACCGATTTGAGTATTGAGCTCATTGAAAAGAAGGAAGGAGTTCAGTTTGCCGTCAAACGCAAGGCATCTGAATTTTTGCCAGCTCCCAATAGGCTCAATCCCGAAATCGCTGAAGCGGCTTTGAAACTTGGTCTTAAACTCACGGATATTGCTGCGCTGATCCGCAATGGTCAGTCAGAGCTTGGGCTAAGGGCGGCGTTCGCCAGGATGGCTAGGCAAGACCCGGGAAACATCACCAGAAAACTGGCCTACCTTAACAAAATTTTGGAAGAGGTCAATCCAATCATCGCTGATGGCCGAGCTCCAGATCAATATCAGCAATCCGTCCTGCCTCCTCAGACCACACCCCGCATTGAACCTTTAAAAGTTGTGCTGTCATACAAAGACGAGCGACGCGGGGAGATCAGAAACGAGTTCATACAACTGGAGAAGTCCGGACAGCAGGTTTTTGCCTACGAAGCACTGGCTGAACTCAAGGCCAGTAAGTTGGCCAATCCAGCCATGAGCCTCAAAGTTGAATCTGGTGCCTGGGAATCAGCACCCTTACTTTTTTCAAAAATGATTGAGCTATACGCGCGAGCAACGTATGGCCACAATTGGGGAGTTGAACAGTCCCAAACGGAACTTGCCTGATCGGGCCGAGTCATGAACACCTCATTCGAAGCACCCCTGGATCACCTGCGCGTTCCACCGCACTCTATCGAGTCGGAATGCTCCTTGCTGGGCGCCCTGTTGCTGAACAATGATGCCCATGGACTGATAGTCAGCCTCATTAAGTCTCGCGACTTCTACAGGTATGAGCATCAGGAGATCTTCACGGCCATCGAGACGCTGATTGACACGGGCAAGCCGGCTGATGTCGTTACCGTGCATGAGCAGCTGAACAGCAACTGGGTGTCGAATGAAAGGGGTTGGCTTGAGTACCTGAACACGCTCGCACAGTACGTCCCCAGCGCAGCAAACATTACGCGGTACGCTGAGATCGTCAAGGATAAATCCATCCTGCGAAAGCTGATTGCTGTTGGCGACGAGATCGTGGGAGAGGCCTTTGCTAACAAGGGCATATCGTCCGCAAGCTTGTTAGAACACGCTGAAGAAAAGATACTACAGATTGGCTCCCAAGGTATGTTGCGTGCCGACGACAAGATGCTCAGCACGTTGATACCTCGCTTTAACCAGATGCTGATGGATCGTTCTGAGAACCCTGGGAAGCTCGTTGGCTTGTCTTCCGGTTTTATTGATTTGGACTCCATGACCAATGGTTTCAAGAAAGGCAATCTGATCGTACTGGCTGGACGCCCATCAATGGGCAAGACTTCTTTGGCCATGAATATGGCGGAGCATTGCGCAATCAAAGAACACTTGCCGGTGCTTGTGATCTCCTTGGAGATGACGGCTGACGAACTTACAACACGCTTGGTTGGTTCAGTTGGCCGAATCAACCAAACAAACCTGGCCACCGCAAATCTTGCGGATCTCGAGTGGGGCAGGGTGGCTGAAGCAATGGAAACGTTGCACCCTACACCAATTGAGATCCAGGACTCAAATGTGAGCACCATCGGTGAGATACGCGCAATGGCGCGCAGGGCCCTGCACCGTCACAGACGGCTTGGACTGGTGATCGTTGACTACCTGCAGTTGGTAAAGGGAAGCGGGGAGGGCACACAGGAAAATCGAGCGACTGAAGTGGGAAATGTCTCACGCGGGTTGAAGCTACTAGCCGGTGAGTTGGTTTGCCCGATCATTGCTCTGTCGCAGCTAAACCGTGCCGTTGAGGATCGTCCGGACAAGCGACCAAAGATGAGTGATATCCGTGAATCTGGCTCTATTGAACAAGATGCCGATGCAATTCTGTTCGTTTACCGCGATGAGGTTTACACCAAGGATGCCTGCCGCACTCCAGGCATTGCAGAAATCATTGTTGCCAAGCAACGCAATGGGCCAACGGGAACAGTACGCCTGACATGGCAGCCTACCTACACTCGATTTGAGAGCTTGTGCCATTAACAAGGGATCAAGGATTATGCGAATTATCTTAGGGCTCTTGTGCAATTCACACCTCCGCATAGCTTCGTCCTACCCGTCGATGTTGGCGAATTTAAAGCAAGCCGCGGGGTGGGCTACAGCGGCCCCGCTTGACCTTTGTGTCACGCGGCGCGCTGGCACAGCGTTTTCTGATGCCCAAATGGGGTCGGTGTGGCCAGACCAAAAAACAACGCACATGCCAATCTCTGGAGTGAAGCGTCAGAAGTACTGGGTAAATACGTAGAGGGGGCAAGAACAGTTTCCACAACAACAATGTAGATGCCACAATGTTTGGCAAGACCTGCCGATCGCAGGCACGGCAAAGTGCATTAGCACTGCCGCAATAACAACTAGGAGATCGTATGGACTTAGATAGTGCTATTGGTGCGCATGCGCAATGGAAAATCAAGCTTCGGGCGGGTATTGACAGGAAAGAGCAAATGGACGCTCTGACCATCGGAAAAGACAACTGTTGCGAACTCGGTAAATGGATGTACGGCGAGGGCCGTCAAACTTTGGGCAGCAAACCGGAGTTTGTAACCCTCATCGAGCGTCACAAACTTTTTCACACTGAAGCCGGAAAGGTCGCCCAGGCCATCAACACGGCAAAGTACGAGCAGGCCGCAAAAATGATCGAATCCGGGTCTGCGTTCGCTTCTGCTTCTACAGCAGTTGGTGTGGCAATTGGAGCCTTGAAAAAAGTTGCTTGGATAAAGTAAGATCGAATCCAGCGATCAGCCTAGAATGAATCATGACCGGCCATTGCCGTAGTGATAGTGCATCTCACCGAACGGTTTCGCAATCGTTTGCAGAGGTGTTTCTCTGTTCTCTGATCGTTGTTTTCTTCGCATTCTTTCAATCAACGGTAGCTGCACAGGGCGCCGCCAGTCCGGTCACATCCAATGTGCGACCAGCCGCGCTACAGGCCACGCTGGTCGTCGGCAGTGAACAAGATTTCCCACCTTTTGCAACGGGCATGACCGATGCCTCTGCCGGTGGTTTTACGGTCGATTTGTGGAAAGCTGTGGCGACTGAAGCGGGTTTGGACTACGCCCTGCGGGTGCGACCTTTTCATCAGCTGCTCCAGGAATTCAAAGAAGGCAAGATTGATGTCCTGATCAATCTGGCGATGTCCGATGAGCGTCACCGGTTTGCGGACTTCACCGTTCCACATGTCACGGTTCATGGGGCCATCTTCGTACGCAAGGGGCAATCCTCCATTCAGTCGGAAAACGATCTTGCGACTAAATCGATCATCGTGCTGAACGCCGATCTGGCGCACGACTACGCGGTGTCCAAGGGGTTGGCAAAACAGCTGGTATTGGTGGATACGGCGGCAGATGGTCTTCGTCTGTTGGCTTCTGGTCGGCATGATGCCATGCTGCTGAGCAAATTGGCGGGTCTGCAAACCATGCAGGGTCTGGCACTGTCCAACATCACAGCGTTGCCAGTCAAAGCAGGGTTTTCACAGAAATTCGCGTTCGCCACGCAACATGGACGACCGGATCTACTGGCCAGACTCAATGAGGGCCTCGCTATCACCAAAGCAAATGGGGTCTATAACGCACTGTATGAGCGATGGTTTGGCGTGTATGAAAAAAAGGAAGTTGGCCTGCGGGATGTACTGGTCTACGTTATTCCTGTCGTAATCCTGTTTCTTCTGTGGGCCGGGTACTTGTTCTATCGAAGGCAGGCAGAGCGAAATTTGGCGGCATTGGCCATCGAGGAATCCCGGGACTTGCTCATGGCGGTCATTGATACGGCACCGGTACGGGTTTTCTGGAAAGACCGCGAGATGCGCTATCTGGGCTGCAACACTGCCTTTGCACATGATGCGGGAATGAAGAATCCCGAGGAGATGATTGGCAAAGACGACTTTCAGATGGGTTGGTCTGCGCAAGCGGAGCTTTACCGCACTGCTGATCAAGGGGTAATGGTCTCGGGTGTTGCCCAGCTTTTCTACGAGGAACCTCAAACGACACCTGATGGAGAGACGATTTGGCTACGAACGTCGAAGGTACCCCTCAAGACCCACAATGGTGAAATAGTCGGGGTATTGGGGGTATATGAGGACATTACCGAACACAAAAGAGACGAGGAATCTGTAAGAGCAGCCTCTCGCTATGCACGCAGCCTGATTGAGGCGAGTTTGGACCCTCTGGTCACCATAAGCTCGCAAGGAAAGATAACCGATGTCAATTCGGCGACTGAGAGGGCTACAGGGCTGGACCGGGGGCGCTTGATCAACAGTGACTTTGCCGATTACTTCACCGATCCTGAAAAAGCCCGCTCGGGGTACCAGCAGGTGTTCGCACAAGGCTTTGTTGCCGACTATCCATTGGCGATTCGCCATACCTCGGGCCGTGTCATGGATGTCCTCTACAACGCCAGCGTGTACCGAGATGGTGAGGGCAATGTACTTGGTGTTTTTGCCGCCGCGCGGGACATCACACAACGCAAACAAGCGCAAGATGACCTCAAGGAAAGCGAAGCCTTCAAGAATGCCATATTGAATTCCGTGGAGGCTGAGATTGCAGTGCTCGACCACGAGGGCTTCATATTGGCTGTCAACGACCCCTGGCGACGTTTTGCCCTGGAAAATTCCACCAGCCATGGCGAACCTCACGCATTTGTCGAAGTCGGTGCGAACTATCTGGCGACTTGTGACGCCGTGGTGGGGCGCGAATCATCAGAAGTCAGATCCACCATTGACGGCATTCGAGCCGTGCTTTCGGGAGACCTGCCGAACTTTTCCACAGAGTACCCCTGCCACTCACCAGCAGAGCAGCGTTGGTTCAGGATGGTCGTTACTCCTTTGGGCCACGGGAACAACGCGGGGGTCGTTATCACACACACGAATATTACCGACAGGGTTCAGTCAGAGCAGGAAAGTGCCGCGACGTTAACGCATCTCCAGAAGATTGCCAGCCGGGTTCCCGGTATGGTTTATCAATACCGTTTGCGACCCGACGGCAGCTCTTGTTTTCCTTTTGTGAGTGAGGCTATTCAAGAGATTTTCCGAGTGGGTCCAGAAGACGTTCGCCACGATGCGTCCAAGGTGTTTGCCAGAATTCATCCAGATGACAGGGATGCTGCGGTGGCTTCAATCAGAAAGTCGGCAGAAAGTTTAGCGCCTCTGAATCATGAATTTCGGGTGAAATTTGATGATGGCACAGTACGCTGGATGCTCGGCAGCGCCGTGCCGGAACGTGATGTCGACGACACCACGCTTTGGCATGGGTTCATTACAGACATCACCGAAAGGATTCGCAGCGCCGAAAAACTGGATCTCCTCATGCGTGAGCAGCGGGCGATGTTGAACAATGACCTCGTGGGCATCGTGTCAGTCAAGGACCGAAAAATTGTCTGGGCAAACCTCGCCTTCGAAAAAATGCTCGGTTATGCACCGGGGGAACTCGCTGGAACGCCAACCAGACAACATTACAGGACCGAGCAAGATTATGAGAAGCTGGGTGCTGCCGCGTACCCAGTCCTTACCGCAGGAAAGTTGTACCGAACGCAATATGAACAGGTGCGTAAAGATGGTGGAATTGTCTGGGTAGACATGAGCGGAGAGATGTTGAATAAAGCCACCGGCGAGTCGCTCTGGGCGTTTGTAGATATCACAGAAACCAAGTTGATGGAAGACAAGGTACATCAACTTGCGTTTCAAGACACACTTACCAATTTACCCAATCGCCGACTGCTTCATGACCGACTGAGTCAGGCGATGGCAGCCACCAAACGCAGTGGACGGTACGCTGCTGTGATGTTCCTGGACCTTGATAATTTCAAGCCTCTGAATGACGCGCATGGTCATGAAGTGGGGGATTTGTTGTTGATTGAAGCCGCAGATCGCCTGACAAGTTGCGTGCGTGAAATTGATACAGTGGCGCGCTTTGGTGGTGACGAATTTGTTGTGATGCTCAGCGACTTAGATTCCGACAGAGAAGAATCCATTGCACAAACGATGCTCGTTGCGGAAAAAATTCGATCTGCGTTGTCTGTGCCCTATCAGCTGACTATTCGACACAGTGGATTGTCTGATGTTCACGTAACGCACCACTGCACCGCAAGCATCGGAGCTACTGTTTTTAACGGATCCGACGACAATGAAGACGACATTTTGCAATGGGCCGATGCCGCGATGTACCTGGCTAAAGATGCAGGGCGAAACACGATTCGATTTCATGGGACGCAGCCTTGAGCGAAGTTGACCAAAGTCAAACATCGGTGACCCGGGGGGATGCGTCGCTCAATATGGGCAATTGAACCTTCTGAGATGGTCAGGGGAAGTGTTGGCAAAGACAGTTCCGCAAAGCCAGACGGAATGGTTGTAGAGAAAATTCGCGCTTAACAAGATACGCTTTACCAGTTCTAGGTGGTGTAGCTCAGCCAGAGCTACACCACGATCAAGTAGTAGTGCTTCACAGGCACATGTACAGAGGTGCTCGCGAGCACCTCTGTACATGTGCCTGTGA
>DAOQRI010000097.1:0-7177 GCA_035355475.1 Rhodoferax sp.
GCTTCAATGGGTCAGCCATACGCGCGATCTGCGCGCCGACTTCCTGCGCAGCTTCGGTACTGAAAGCAGCACCGTACCCCGCCTGCTGGGCATTCTGGTCGGTGCCGACGCAGACAACACGGAAGGCGCCAGCCTGGCTTATGTCGGAGACATCTCACTCATGGAACAATAGGCACCATGACGGTCGGACCATCCTCAACACCGCGCGCCACCCAGGGCTCACGGCACATTGTTTTGCTCGGAGGCGGCTATGCCCACCTCCAGGTGCTGGCCCAGTTGGCCGCGCAACCCTTGGCCGGGACTGTTGTGACCCTGGTTACACCCTATTCCCACCAATTGTTGGACAGCATGCTGCCGAGCTTCATGCTCGGGCGTACGGCTGCCGCCGATTTCACCATTGCCGTGTCGCCCTTGGTGCAACGTGCGGGCCTTCGCTGGGTGACCCACGGCGCGACCGCTCTGGATGCTGCGCAACGCATGTTGCAACTCGACGATGGCAGCAGCCTGGGCTTTGACTGGCTTTCGATCAACACTTCACCCACGCAGGACCGGGCCCGCGTGGAGCAGGCCATTCCTGGCGCGAGGGAGCATGCACTGTTCGTGCGGCCGCTAGAGGCGTTTGTCGCGCTATGGCCCAGGGTCACAGAGCTGGGGGACTCCAAAGCACTGCGCGTGGCCGTCATTGGCGCGGGCGCGGGCGGCGTTGAAATTGCATTTGCAGTGCGCCAGCGCCTGCCCCAAGCCGCCGTCACCCTGGTGTGCGTTCAGGGCCCCGCCGCTACCCATTGCACACCCGCTGTTCAACACCGCGTCATGGCCCTGCTCAAGCAGCGCAACATTACGGTGCTGCAGGACCGGGCGGTGGGCATCAAAAGCGGCTTTGTGCAACTGGGCTGCGGTGCCGATCTGGCGTGCGACGTGCCCGTGCTGGCCACCGGCTCGCTTCCGCCACCGTGGCTGATGGACAGTGGACTGGCGCTGGACGAGCATGGCTTCATCGCAGTGGACGCAACCCAGCGCTCCACCAGCCACTCCCAGGTTTTTGCGGCGGGCGACATCAGTTCCCGCCGGGACCTTTCACCCGCGCGCTGCGGTGCCCGCGACGACCAGGCCGGGCCCACGTTGGCGCACAACCTGGCTGCAGTAGTGGCCGGGCGCGAGCCAAAGGCACACCAACCATCGGCCCACACGCTGGACCTTCTGGCCTGCGGCACACACTACGCCATCGGTTCCTGGGGGCGCTACAGTTTTGAGGGGCGCTGGGTCAGCTGGCTCAAAGAACGACTGGACCGCCAATTTGTGGCTCGCTATCAAGCACTCAAATAATTTGAGTCAAATATGCCTCTAGCCCTCGTGTAATATACACAAACAGCTATAAGAGTGATAGCAATTGCGATGCACAGCCCGATGCACCGGCCTTTTCAATGCGCCCGATTTCGGCCGCGTCGCCAAAACCGTGGCGTGCAAATACCGCCAGCACCGCATCCACCGCCTCGGGGGCACAGGTCACCAGCAGGCCTCCGCTGGTTTGCGGGTCGCTCAGCAGGGCCTGATTGACCGCACCAAAGCCTTCAGGTAGTCTGACTTCACCGCCATAGGCTGCCCAGTTGCGCCCGGAGGCGCCCGTCACCATGCCTGCGCCCGCCAACGCTGCCACGCCGTCTATCAGCGGCACACGGGCCCAGTCCACCTGCACCTCACACTGTGCGCCGCGCGCCAGCTCCAGCGCGTGGCCTGCCAGGCCAAAGCCGGTCACGTCCGTCAACGCATGCACACCGTCCAGCGCCGCCAGCTCCGGCCCGGGGGTGTTGAGCTGGGTGGTGACTGCAATCATGCGGGCGTACCCGGCTGCATCGAGCTTTTCTTTTTTGAGTGCAGCGGACAAAACTCCCACGCCCAGCGGCTTGCCCAAAATCAGCCGGTCACCCACGCGGGCATCGGCATTGCGCTTGACGCGTTTGGGGTGAACCAGACCCATGGCGACCAGCCCGTAGATGGGTTCCACCGAGTCAATGGTGTGGCCCCCGGCGATGGGGATGCCTGCGGCCTTGCACACGGCAGCGCCACCGGCCAGGATTTGTCCAATGGTCTCCAGCGAAAGCACGTTGATGGGCATGCCCACCAGCGCCAACGCCATGATGGGCGTGCCGCCCATGGCGTAAACGTCCGAAATGGCATTGGTGGCGGCAATGCGGCCAAAGTCAAACGGGTTGTCCACGATGGGCATGAAAAAGTCGGTCGTGGCGATCAAAGCCTGCTCGTCATTGAGCTGGTAAACCGCTGCATCGTCTGAGGTTTCAATACCCACCAGCAGCTCCGGTGGCAACGGCATGGCGGTGGTGGTTTTCAGGATTTGCGACAGCACGCCCGGCGCAATCTTGCAGCCACAGCCGCCGCCATGCGACAGCGATGTTAGGCGCGGCTCGGCCTTGGACGGTAGGTTGTCTGCGGTGTTTGGGGTGGTGTTCTGCATGGGATTGAGAGTGTGCGTGGGCGTATCGCCAAAGCACGAGTATCCCAAAGTTTGCGCTGCGTTCGCTTGACCGAGCGGGTCCAGGGCTCGGGTAAACCCCTGCGTAATCCTACACAGCGCCAAACCGCAATCGCGCGGATGTGCAAAACCGCTGCGCATTCGACACTGCCTGCATGGACCTCCCGACTACCCGAAAGAACGCCATGCCTGCAGCACCCACACCATTCAAACGGCTGAACCTCACCCCAACCTGGTGGCTGCGCGCCTTGGCCGTGGTTGCAGTTTTGGGCACCCTGGCGGTCTCCGCACCGCTGATTGCCGTGGCAGTCACCGCCGGTGCGGGACTGCTCACCTTGGCGGGTATGGCGGTGGTGGGCTTTGTCGCCTTACAAGCCCTGCCATTGGGTTTGCAGAAACTGGAAAACCGCCTGCTGCTGGCACGCAAGCAGGAGGCGCGCGAGAACCCCATTGAGCAGTTGCAAAACGACTGCCTGCGGCGGGCAGAACGGCTACAGACCTTTCGCCAGGCCTTGGTCACCATCGGCGGACAAATTGAGTCCATGCGAGACATGGTGAAAGAGCGCAAAGACAAAGCGCCCCACCATGTGCTGGACAAGCAGGAGCGCGCCATTGCCCGCATGGACCACTTCTACCAGGCCAACATCGCCCGCCTGCAGGAAGCCCATCAGGCGCTGGATGCATTTCGCACACAGGTGACGCAAAAGGCCTTTGAGTGGGAATTTGCGCAGGCCGGTCAGGTGGTGATGGCGGCGTTAAACCCGTCTGAAATGCAAGACCTGATGCAGGACCTGTTGTCGGACGAAGCCCTGCGTTCGGTCCAAAACCGTTTCAACCTGGTTTTCTCGGAGCTCGACGTGGACATGCGCTCCATCAACGCCCCACCCGCGACTACCTGGCCAGCACAGCGCCGGACCCGCTCGATGAGTTGTCCGTCTTGCACACCCGCACCACAAGGAGACTGCCATGAAATTCTGGAAAGCACTGCGCTGGATCAGCTCCATCGCATTCCTGGCCCTGATCGCAGCCATAGGGCTGTCTATCGGGTCGTCAAACGACTCGGGTGGTGGCGTGCCCCACCTTCCTGCGGCACCCATCATTGTTCGTTAACCCCAAGGAGATTCCCATGAAAGCTGTCACACCCATGAAACTGGTACCCCTGGCCCTGCTCTGCGCGGCCATGTTGGGCGCCAACGCCCAGGAGGCCATTGGTGACTGTGGTCTACGCATTGCCACCGGGCCCAGAACGGGCGTTTACACCCTGCTGGCCAACGACATCCAGAAGGTGTGCGGCAACGTCGCCAGTTTGTGCCAGGTTCCCAGCACCGGCGGCCTGCAAAACCTGATGGCACTCTCAGCCAGCGAGGCCGACATCGGCTTTTCCCAGCTCGACGTCCTGCAGAAGATGGGCCAGGAGGGCGACCAGAACATCGCCGCCCTGCAAGCCATCATGCCCATGCATGCCAACCTGTTGCACGTGCTGACCAAAAGCGGGGGCTCCAAGGTGGATGTGAAGCCTTACCTGCCGCTCTCGGGCTCGGTCAAGACATTCGAAAAATTCTCCGACCTCAAGGGCGCACAAGTTGCATTGGTTGGCTCAGCCCAGTTGCTCGGTCCAACGTTAGAAAAGCAGACTGGCTATGGCATGCGGTTTGTGGCAGCGGACACCGATGACCAGGCAGTGGCCCAGCTCATGGCTGGCCACATACAAGCCGTATTCACCACGGGCGGTTGGCCTTACCCTGCCGTAAGCAGGCACGTTGCAGGCGCCGGCATCATGCTGGCCGACTACGACTTGTCGGCCCACGCACCTTTCACCATTGCCAAACGCAACTACGTCAAGCTCAACGCGTTCAACGTCCGTTTCCTTGCGGCACCCAACCTGCTGGTCACCCGCCCCTTCAAGCCCAACGGCGAGAAAGGCAAACTGGTCAGTGCACTGCAGAGCTGCATCGTGAACCACCTCGACGAGTTGCAGGAGGGCGCCTACCACGCGGTATGGAAGGAGATCAAAAACCCGCAAGACACCTTGGGAGTGCCACGCTGGGAAGGTACAAATGGCACGGGTACCAGGAGCACCGCGCGGCCAAGACCGAGGAGTACGCAAGCTCAGCGAGAATAGTCTGACCCCGCCACCTGAGACCATGACCTTGCCAGCCGTCCCTTCGCGTGCGCCCGCCCACCTCAAGGCGGGGCGTACCAGTACCCAATATGTGCTGATCGCCTTGGCCGTGATGGCATGGGCGGGCTTGCTGGCCGGCGCAGGCGAGTGGGCGGCGCGCCGTGAAATCAGCGCACTGGTGGATGAAGTACGCCGCAGCCTGGAAGTGCAGACCCTGACGCTGCGCGGAACCGTGGCCCGCTACAAACACATACCGTTTACCAGCGGCCAGCAAAACGACATTTCGGGACTGCTCACCTTGGCAAGCAGAAACATGCCTGCCCATCTGGCACAGGATTTTGACGAGTCCAATCCCCTGCTGAACAAGTACAGGCAAAACCCGGAAGTGGTCGAACTGCTGGCTACGCATCCCCTGCAGGAAACGACTGACCGGGTCGACGTGTACCTGGAAGACATCAACCGCCGCGTCGGGTCCGAAGCGCTCTACCTCATGGACGCACATGGCTGGGTGCTGTCTGCCAGCAACTGGAATGGCGATCCGAGCTTCAAAAGCGACAACTACCGCTTTCGACCCTACTTCAAACAGGCGCGTGCTGGCGGCATGGGATTCTTCTACGCGGTGGGGTCCACATCAGGCTTGCCGGGGCTGTTTTTTGCGACACCCGTACAAGTGGGGGACACGGTGAGCGGCGTCATGGCTATCAAGGTGACATTGACCGATGTGGAGAAGACCTGGGAGCAGGCCCAGAGCCCGCTATTCCTGTTGGACAAACGCGGCATCGTCTTTCTGTCGTCCAAAGCGCATCAGTTGTACACCGCCACACGCCCACTGAGTGCCGAAGACCTGGCCGACCTGAACCGGACCCGCCAATATGACACTGGCGCAAACAGCAAGGCCCGGACGTTCACACGCACCGCATGGACCGTTGACCAGCGACCTGACGAGGTATTCCAGCGCATTGCCATGCAGATCGATGGCCACGACAAGGAATACCTGGCCATTTCCGAACCGTTGCCAGAGTTTGACTGGACGCTGATGATCACTGCCGACCTCGCCCCTGCAGAGCAGGCCCGATGGATCACCATCATCATGGGTACGTTGCTGTCGGCCCTTCTGCTGTTGGGCACGCTGCTGTGGCGCCAGCGCGAGACCCGCATGATCTACCTGCGCCGCCTGCGTGAGGAGCTGGAGCGAACCGTGGGAGAGCGCACCAAAGACCTGGCCGAGTCCATTTCGTTTCGCAAGGCCATGGAAGATTCGCTGCAAACCGGCATGCGTGCGCGGGACCGGGAGGGGCGCGTCATCTACGTGAACCCTGCGTTGTGCGAAATCACAGGCTACACCTCCGAGGAGTTGCTGGGCCGACTGCCGCCCTACCCCTATTGGCACCCGGAGGAAACCGAAAAGCACTGGGCGGACAACGAAGCCGCATTGAAAGGTCAAGCCGCACTAACCGGCTACGAGGCCCGCTACCGCCACCGGGATGGGCATGATTTGTACATGATGATCTTTACCGCGCCGCTGATCGACGGCGACGGCAACCACACCGGTTGGATGAGTTCCATGGTAGATATCACGGCACAGAAGAACGCAGAGGAACGGCAACGCCAACATGCCATCCAGATGCAGCGTACAGGGCGTTTAGCGAATATGGGCGAGATGGCCTCCACGCTGGCCCATGAACTCAGTCAACCACTGATGGCATTGGTCAACTACTCGGGTGCAGCCAAAGGGTTCGCCAATAAGGGGCACACGGAACTGTTGAACGAAACGCTGAGCGACATCAGCGAACAGGCACAACGCGCCGCAGAAATCATTGCCCGCATCCGTGGATTTGTACGCCAAAGCACCCCCGGATTTCAGCCCTGCGCCATCAACGACATCGTCAACAACGTCATTGCCCTGATGCGCCCGGAAGCACTTCAACAGAAGTCGCGCATCGTCACCCGAATGCCGGATGAGCTGCCCCCCATCAAGGCAGACCGGGTGCTGCTGGAACAGGTGATTCTCAATCTCGTGCTCAACGCCATGCAAGCCATGAGCGACCGGTTTCCAGCGGATCGTGTCGTGACCATAGAAACCGGACGTGAGGGCGACCGGGTCTACGCGCGGGTGTGGGACACAGGCGCCGGCGTTGCTGAGCGCGACAGCCAGGCCTTATTCCAGCCATTCTTTACCACCAAGGCGGATGGCCTGGGCTTGGGTTTGAACATTTGCCGCACCACCATGGAACTGCACGGTGGTCGCATCGACTTTGCGAACCGCCCCGAAGGCGGTGCCATGTTTACCATTTACATCCCTGTTGAACCATGAACCCCAACAACCTGAACCTGTATATCGTGGATGACGATCAGCCCATGCGTAAATCGCTGGGCGCTCTGATCCTGGCGCGCCTGGACGGCTTTGCTGTGCAATCGTTTGAGTCGGGCGAAGCCTTCCTGGACAACGCCCATGTCGATGCCAGCGGCATTGCCATACTGGACTTGCGGTTTGACGACGTCAGCGGACAGGTCGGTCGCATGAGCGGGCTTGAAGTGTTTCAGGCTCTGAAAGACCGCAAAAG
>DAOQRI010000097.1:7187-8069 GCA_035355475.1 Rhodoferax sp.
CCTTTCCGGACACGGCACCATTCCAGAGGTGGTCGATGCCATGCAAGACGGTGCGGTGAGCTGGTTGCAAAAACCCTGCTCTGAAGACGTGTTGTTGGGCACGGTGCAAGCCGCCAAAGAGAAGGCACAGTCCATAGCCGCCAACCGCCGCGCCCGGCACGCAGCCATAGAGATGTGGGGGCGCCTGTCAGACCGTGAAAAGGAAGTTGCTCCGGTCATTGCCAGGGGCATGTCGGCCAAAGACACTTCAAGGTTCTTGACGAACCTGGACCTCCAACGTCCCATAGACCACCGCACCGTCGAAAATCATTGGGCCAAAATTCGGGCGAAGCTGGATGTGGCCAACAGCAACGAATTGCAGCGATTTCTAACCTCCTACTTTCCCGAGCTGCTAGAGGATCAGAGCAAAAGCTGAGCTTGGGTTCGCCACACCACCAACCCGGCAAGTCGCCATCAAGCAAAATGGCACGATGAAGTTAACCCGCACACAGTGGATACTGCTCACCGTTCTGGTAGCAGGCATTCTTGGTTTGACCATTTTTTCCCGCCGGGGTAAGGCTGTGGAAGTAGTGGTGGTCACTCAAGGCCCCATGGTGCAGTCGGTGGTGACCACCGGGCGCATTGCCAGCGTGGCTCGCAATGACATTGCCAGCCAGAGCACCGCCAGGATTGAAGCCATTCTGGTGCGTGAGGGTGACACCGTGCGGGCAGGGCAGGTACTGGTGCGCCTGCGCGATGACGAGGCCAGCGCGAACCTGGCTCAGGCCAGGGCCACCGTAACCGAGGCGCGCGGGAAGATTCGCCAGCTGGCCACCGTGCAGGAGCCGGTCAGCAACCAGCAGCTCGAGCAAGCGCGCGCCACCGACACGCAGGCAGTGCGCG
>DAOQRI010000098.1:0-3842 GCA_035355475.1 Rhodoferax sp.
CCCGGCTGTATGCGCCGGGTGACACCGTCGGGGCGTTTCGCGTTGACCGCATCACCGAGACGCAAGTCTGGCTGCACGATGGCAAAACGCTGGTAAAAGTGCCACGCTTTGCCGGCATTGAACGCAAGAGCCGCGCACCCGAACGCCCGTGTGCAGCGCCCGATTCACCACACAACGTCCCTGCCGCAGGCGCCCCATGCGAAGATACTCAACCGTGAAGTTCACGCACATGACCACCAAAGCAGTTACCTTGAACAAAATGTCACCAATGCTTCCGATGCGTATGGCTTTGCCTGGTATCAGGTTGGCGGAGTCTGGACTGTGCATCGCGCTTGGATCCCTCCTGCTTGCGGGCTGCGCGGCTGACCGGCCCCTTCGCACGCCGGACGTAACCCAAGCTGTGCGCGCCGAGTTGGAGTCTCCTCCTGCCAAACCGGTGGCGGCGGTTCCGTCCCGGGTCAGCGATGCCCTGGCAGAACCCGCACCCAAGGCTGCGCCACTGCCGCCCGAGCCCCGGCTGGATTTGCTGGTCAATGACGCGCAGGCCCGTGAAGTGCTTTTGGCCATCGTTGCCGACACCCGTTACAGCATGCTGATGCACCCGGATGTGGGTGGCAAGCTGTCGGTCACTTTGCGCGGTGTCACAGTCGTGGAGGCGCTGGAGGCAATTCGCGACGTGTATGGCTACGACTTCAAGATAGAAGGTCGGCGCATCGTGGTGTACGCACCAACTTTGCAGACACGGGTATTCACCATCAATTACCCCCACGCCCTGCGTGAGGGGACCAGCGAACTGCGGGTGACATCGGGGTCTACCGGAAACTCCAATAGCTCCAACAACAATGCGGCCAATGGCGGCACCGGCAATACCGGCGCGAACAACGGAGCCAACGGGTCCAACACGGGCGCAGGCGCCAGCAGCCAGCAAATTGGAAGCCGTGTTACCACCAGTTCGCGCACCGATTTTTGGGCCGAGCTGTCCGATGCCGTTAAGGGCATGCTGGGTGGCGGCGTGGGTCGCAGTGTGATCGTCAGTCCGCAAGCCGGCATCATGGCGGTACGTGGCATGCCCGATGAACTGCGCCAGGTGGCCCAGTTTCTCAAGGCGGCCCAGATCGCCGTTGAACGCCAGGTCATGCTGGAGGCCAAGATTGTCGAAGTGGAACTGCGTGACGGCTTTCAGAGCGGCATTGACTGGTCCGCGCTGCGCAATACCGGGCGCTATACCGGTGTCGTGGGAACGGTGGGTGGGGGCACCGCCAACAATGTTCTGGTCAACGGCGTCACCTCCAACGTGCCCGGATTTCCTGGTGGTGCTGCGGCAACGCTGGCCGACACCCTGTCGCTGCCCGGCGCAGGTGGTGGTCTGTTCGGCCTGGCCTTGGCCACTGACGGTTTTCAGGCGGTTTTGGGTTTCCTGGAGACGCGCGGCGATATTCAAATCCTGAGCAGCCCGCGCATTGCCACCATGAACAACCAGAAAGCGCTGCTGAAAGTTGGAACGGATGAGTTCTTTGTGACCAACGTGTCGGGCGGAACGGCGGCAACCAGTTCAACTTCGACCACCAGTTCAACCCAGCCCACTTTGCCGACCTCACGCTGACGCCTTTCTTCTCGGGCATCGCTTTGGACGTCACGCCCCAGATTGACGATGGCAACAACATCACCCTGCATGTGCGTCCGTCGGTGACCAACGTGACCGAGAAGACCAAGCAGATTGACCTGGGCACCATTGGCAACTACAAGCTGCCGCTGGCCTCCAGTGCCGTCAATGAGTCCGACACCATGGTGCGCATTCAGGACGGCAATATCGTTGCCATTGGCGGGTTGATGCAAATGGAGTCCAACCGCACGTCCTCGGGCTTGCCGGGCACGGGCGATGTGCCGTTCCTGTCGTCCATTCTGGGGCACAAGCTCAATTCGGGCCGCAAGAAAGAACTGGTGGTGTTGATCAAGCCCACAATCATCCGCAGTGCCGACGACTGGGAAACCCAGACCCGGCGCACCAAAGCCGCGCTGGATGACATGGATGTCAGCCGCGCCCGCGTGATCCGTATGGACGGCAGCGTCTACAACGTAGAGCCCGCAGGAACGGCCCGGTAATGTACCTGGGGCATTTTTCGCTGCGGGAAGCCCCGTTCTCGATCACGCCGGACTCCGCCTTCTTTTACCCGCACGAGAGTGCGCAGGCTGCACTCAACACCTTGCTGGTGGCGCTGCGCGGTGGCGAAGGGTTCTTGAAAATTGTGGGTGAAGTGGGTTGTGGCAAAACTGTGTTGTGCCGCCAACTGCTCAAGACGCTGCAAGGCGAATGCGTCACCGCCTACATTCCCAACCCGGACATGGGGCCTGATGACCTGTTGATGGCGCTGGCGCTGGAACTCAACATCCAGCTGGTTGCACCCATCAGCCGCCACAGTGTCCTCAACGCCCTGCGCGACTGCCTGCTGGCCCATGCGGCACAGGGCCGCAACGTGGTGGTGTGCATTGACGAAGCCCAGGCCATACCCCTGCGCACGGTGGAAAGCCTGCGGTTGCTGTCGAACCTGGAGACCGAAAAGCGCAAGCTCCTGCAATTGGTTTTGTTGGGTCAACCCGAACTGGATGCCAAATTGGCACGACCCGAAATCCGGCAGCTGATGCAGCGCATCACATTCAGCGAGTACCTGGGGCCCATGTCGGCGCAACGGGTACCGGTGTACCTGGTGCACCGGTTGACGACCGCTGCGGTGGATGGCAATACCGATGTGCAGGTTTTCGAGGCGGATGCAGCACGCGCGATTGCCCGTGTCAGCGGCGGGGTGCCCCGACTGATCAACGTGCTGGCCCACAAGTGCCTGATGATGGCCTACGGTGAAGGGGTGCATCGGGTCAGTGCGACCCACGTCCGCCTGGCTGCACAGGACACACCGGGCGTGGTGCCCAGCCTGCCCTGGTGGAAGCGGCTGTGGCGTAAGCCACCGGTTGCGCCCCAGCCACTCTGGATGGAGACTGACTGGCGTAAGCCCTCCAGGAGCAAGTCGTGAGCGTCATCAACAAAATGCTGCGCGATCTGGACAGCCGCCAGCCCGTGCATAACCCAGCAGCAATAGGCACTCCGACCGCACCCCTGTCGCAGGCGGGCCTTGGCATCCAACTCACCAGTAAGAAACCCTCCATGGCTCGACACACATCCGGGCGTCGGCTCTGGATGGGCGTGCTGGGCATGCTGGTTGCATTGGGAGTGCTCGCGTGGGTCTGGATGCAACCCGGCGCACCCGACATAACCGCCACCGTGGCTCCAGCGGTAACGGTGGCTGTAGCGCCGACGTTGCCTGCTGCCAGCCATGCGGTTGCCAGTGCGGCCGCTGCCAGTTCTGCCGCATTGAACCCGGGTGTTGGCGCGGAACCCGGGGCGGTGGTGCTGCGCATGGAAGAGAGTCTGTCTGCACGCCGCGCGCTGGACGCGCTGCTGTCCACGCCTGCGCCGGTCATTGCACCGGCTCCCGCTGCGGCACCGGTACCCGTGGCAGCGCCTGTGCCGAGGCCTGCAACCGCATCGATCCCTGCGTCGGCACCGGCCATCGTGTCGGACAGAACCAAGCCACGATCGGCGGGCGCTGCGCCGGAGGGGGGCGCATCCCCGGCTGCGCCGGCCACGGCAGCAGTTCCCATCAAGGCGCCCCATGCGCAGTCTGACAGTACACCGGCTGTTCAGCGCCAACTGCAGGCCGGGGGTGACGCACTGGCCCAGGCCCAAAGCCTATGGAACAGCGGCTCGCGGGATGCGGCCATCGACCTGATGCAACAGTCCATTGCCGCGGCCGAGCGGGTGGTCAAGGCCAGTCCCAGCGCCAACAACA
>DAOQRI010000098.1:3942-8060 GCA_035355475.1 Rhodoferax sp.
CAGTCCATTGCCGCGGCCGAGCGGGTGGTCAAGGCCAGTCCCAGCGCCAACAACAGCACGGTGCTGATTGCGCTGACCCGCGAGATGGCGCGTATGCAGTTGGCCGAGGGGCGCTATGGCGCAGTCTGGGAACTGCTGACCCGTCTGGAGCCGCAGTTGGGCAACCAGCCGGATCTTTGGGCCATCCGTGCGAACGCGGCGCAGCGTCTGGGCCGCCACCAGGACAGTGTGCACGCCTATATGGTGGCATTGCAATCTCGCCCGGATGAGCAGCGCTGGCTGCTGGGCACGGCGGTGTCACTTGCCGCACTGGGGCAAACCAGCAGTGCGTCGGAAATGGCCGAAAAGGCTCGGGCTGTAGGCCCGGTCAGCAAGGATATTTTGGCCTATTTGCGACAGGCAGGCGTGGTTTTTAGGGACTAAATGAGCCGTCAGCCCTCGTGGAATATACACAACTAGCTATCAGAGTGATGGCAAATTGATGCTGCCCGGGCGGCGCTAGCGGCTCTGGGTTCGCCGGTATTGCATGGCCTCCGCCAGGTGGGTCACCTGGGTGTGCTGTGCACCCGCCAGGTCGGCAATGGTGCGGGCCACTTTGAGCGTGCGGTGCGTGCCGCGGGCCGACCAGCCCAGCCGGGTGGCGGCCACATTCAGGAATTTGATGGCGTCAGCATCCAGCAGGATGTGCTGGTCTATCGCCTGGCCCTGCAGTGCCATGTTGGTGCAACCCTGCCGGTCCAGTGCCCGCTGGCGCGACGCGGTGCAGCGCTGGCGGATGCTCTCGGTTGACTCACCCGCCGGGGCGCCCAGCAAGTCGGCATTGGGCAGGCTGGGCACCTCTACATGCAGGTCAATGCGGTCCATCAACGGGCCGCTTAACTTGGCCTGGTAGCGGTGAATCTGGTCCGGCGTGCACCGGCAACTGTGCGCGGCAGACCCCAGATAGCCGCACGGGCAGGGGTTCATGGCACCCACCAGCTGGAACCGCGCCGGAAATTCGGAGCGCTGTGCCGCCCGCGAGATGGTGATGGCACCGGTCTCCAGCGGCTCGCGCAGGGCTTCCAGCGCGGCCCTGGGAAACTCCGGCATTTCGTCTAAAAACAGCACACCGTTGTGCGCCAATGAGATTTCCCCTGGCCGTGGCGGTGAACCACCCCCCACCAACGCCACAGCACTCGCAGAGTGGTGCGGATGGCAGGTGGGCCGCTGTCCCCAGTTCTCGATGGCAAAGCGGCCACTCAAACTGCCGATTGCCGCAGTCTGCAGCGCCTCGTCACACGACATGGGCGGCAGCAGCCCGGCAAAACGCTGTGCCAGCATGGATTTGCCCGAGCCCGGCGGCCCGGTCATCAGCAGGCTGTGGCCGCCGGCCGCTGCTATTTCCAGGGCACGCTTGGCACCGGCCTGGCCTTTGACGTCGGCCATATCGGGTACGGACGCCTTTGTGGTCGAGCGTACCGGTTCTACCCGGCACCAGCCGTCGTCTGTTGGTATGGCGCCGTCGGCACCGACCAGGTCCTGCGCCGCTCCGGCTGGAACAAACTGGCGAACCACGTCGAGCAAATGGCGCGCCCGGTACACCTGCGACCCCGGTACCAAGGCCGCTTCTTCGGCATTGCCGGGCGGCAAAACCAGGCGGGTTGCGCAGTGCTGGGTGTGCAGGGCCAGTGCCATGGCCAGAGCACCGCGCACCGGGTGCAGTGCCCCGGTCAGCGACAACTCGCCTGCAAACTCAAAGCCGGAAAGTTGTGCGCCGTCGATCTGGCCGCTGGCCGCCAGAATACCCAATGCAATGGGCAGGTCCAGTCGCCCGGAGTCTTTGGGCAAGTCCGCCGGTGCCAGGTTAACCGTTATTCTTTGGTTGTTGGGAAACTGCAGCCCGGCATTCTGAATGGCGCAGCGCACCCGCTCGCGGGCTTCTTTGACTTCCACATCCGCCAGGCCCACCAGCGTGAAGCTGGGAAGCCCATTGGCCAAATGCACCTCCACGGTGACGCGCGCTGCGTCCAGCCCCCGCAATGCGCGACTCTGCACCAAAGACAAGCCCATGACTGTTCTCCCAAAATAGTGCGCACCCGGATGACCGTGAATGGTGTTTGCGCACCAACACAGTGCGCACTGTTGTTTTATACAGCCATCATAACGCGGGACGCTCTATCTGGTGGACACCGGTGGTGAACAGGGTCAAAAAATGTGGGTGGCATGCATCGTGCTTAACCGAAGCATCCCCCCTTAAACCTCACTGGAGTTAACCATGAATTTCAAAACCAAATCCATCCTCGCCCTGGCAACTGCTTTGGTCGGTACTTCTGCTGCATTCGCGCAGGCTGCAGCCCCTGCGCCTGAGTCCACGCTGAGTTTCAATGTGGGCGTGGTCAGCGATTACCGCTTCCGCAGCGTGGCACAGACCTCGTTCAAGCCAGCACTGCAAGCGGGTGTTGATTTCGCGCACACCAGTGGTGTGTATGTTGGCGCATGGGCGTCCAACGTCAGCTGGATCAAGGACTACGTGGGCGCAACCGACGGCACCATGGAAATCGACCTGTACGGTGGCTACAAGGGCGAGATCGCCAAGGATTTGACGTTCGACATCGGCGTGATCACCTACCAATACCCCGGCAACACGGCCGACAAGGTGCTGGTCAATGCCAACACCACAGAAGTCTACGGTGCCCTCACATTTGGCATCGTCACCGCCAAGTACAGCCAGAGCACGGGCAACTTCATTGCCAACCCCAACAGCTCGGGATCGGCCTACTTTGAACTGGCCGCTACGTTTGATCTGGGTGGTGGCTTCAGCCTGACGCCTCACGTTGGCCGTCAGACCATCCCCAACAATGGAACGGGTGACTACACCGACTTCTCCCTGGCACTGGGCAAGGACTTTGGCGGCGGGCTGACCGGCTCGGTCGTAGCCTACAGCACGGACACCAAGGACTCGTTCTACAAGGTTGCCGGCTTTGACAACCTGGGCAAGAGTGGTCT
Source organism: Rhodoferax sp. (assembly GCA_035355475.1). Classification (GTDB taxonomy): domain Bacteria; phylum Pseudomonadota; class Gammaproteobacteria; order Burkholderiales; family Burkholderiaceae_C; genus Allorhodoferax. Next base: position 6,928 of record DAOQRI010000098.1, read on the forward strand.
GTCTGTCGGCATCAAGTACGCATTCTGATCCTGCTCCCCATTCAAGGAAACACTATGAAACTCGTAACGGCAATCATCAAACCGTTCAAGCTCGACGAGGTGCGTGAAGCCTTGTCCAGCATGGGCGTGCAGGGCATCACGGTGACCGAAGTCAAGGGCTTTGGCCGCCAGAAGGGCCATACCGAGCTGTACCGCGGTGCAGAGTACGTGGTCGACTTTCTACCCAAGGTAAAGATCGAGGCAGCTGTGGACGACTCCTTGGTGGAGCGCGTCATCGAAGCCATTGAAGGCGCCGCACGCACCGGCAAGATCGGCGACGGCAAGATCTTCGTCTACGACCTGGAGCAGGTCGTTCGCATCCGCACCGGTGAAACCGGTAAAGAAGCCTTGTGATCAAGACTTAGGACACATCATGAAAAAACTACTGATCTCCCTCGTGCTGGGGCTGGGCATTCTGACCGCGGGTTCCATCGCGTCCGCCCAAACTGCAGCCCCTGCAGCTGTGGCTTCCGCCGCTGAAGCAAAAGCGCCTGAAGCTGCGCCTGCGGCACCCGCCGCAGCCGTGGCCGCTGCGGCCCCTGCAGCTGCCGCCGCTGAAGCTGCTCCTGCAGCCGCACCGGCACCCGTTCCCAACAAGGGCGACACCGCCTGGATGATGGTCTCCACCCTGCTGGTCATCCTGATGACTGTGCCGGGTCTGGCTCTGTTCTATGGCGGCCTGGTGCGCAGCAAGAACATGCTGTCCGTGCTGATGCAGGTCATGGTCACCTTCTCGATGATCGTGGTGCTGTGGTTCATTTACGGCTATAGCCTGGCGTTTACCGAAGGCAACGCGTTCATTGGCGGCTTTGACCGGCTGTTCATGAAAGGTATCTGGGACAACGCAGCAGGCACATTTGCCAACGCGGCGACCTTCAGCAAGGGTGTTGTGATTCCGGAAATCGTGTTTGCCGCCTTCCAGGCCACGTTCGCCGGTATCACCTGCACACTGATCGTCGGTTCGTTTGCTGAACGTATCAAGTTCTCTGCCGTACTGATGTTCATGGTGCTGTGGTTCACCTTCAGCTATGCACCGATGGCACACATGGTCTGGTTCTGGATGGGTCCTGACGCCTACACCGGCAAGGAAGTGG
>DAOQRI010000099.1:0-7965 GCA_035355475.1 Rhodoferax sp.
ACGCAGGCAGAAGGTCTGCTCAAGCGCCAAGAGGGACAAGCCATTGGTGGCCGCAAGATGCAGGAAACCCTGCGCAGCTTGCGTGAGCAGTGGAAACAGACCGACCAGGGCGGTGCACCCAATCATTCCATGTGGAAGCGTTTTGACGAGGCATGTAACGATGCCCACAAGGTGGTCGAGGCTTGGCTGGACAAGGTGAGGGCCGAGTCTGCCGAACACAAAGCGCAGCGTCTGGCCCTGATTGAAGAGGTCAACGCGTGGGCTGCGGCCAACCAGACGGCGCTGGACGACGACTGGAAAGGCTTCAACCGCATCCTGCACCAGTTTGGGGACCGCTGGCGCGATGCGGGCCACTTGGGAGAAAAGGTATTTGCCGAGCTTCAGCCATTGTGGAAAGCTGCCATATCCAATGCAGCGGCACCGCTGGAGGCGCTGCAAGCCGAGAGCCTGGCCTTGCGCCACGCGATGATTGAAGAGGCGAAGGGGCTGGGCGCAGCCGCAGAGCTGCGAATTGACGCAGTCAAAGCACTCCAGCAGCGCTGGCAGGCTCAGGCGCACCGGGTGCCCATGGACCGACGGCACGAACAGAAGCTGTGGGATGCATTCCGCAAACCCATTGATGACGCATTCAATCGCAAAACTGCTGAGCGCGAAAAGGCCGAAGCAGCGCTGGGTGCACGCGACCGCATGGTATTGCAAGCCGCCAAGGCTCTGGACGCGGCAAACGCCAGCGGGGATGCGCAGACCATTCGTGCAGCCATGGCCAGTCTGGAGGCGGCCTTGCAGGGGCAGGCTCAAGCACAGGCAGACGTGCAAACCGCTGGTTCTCAGGAAGTTCAGGCCAAAGCGGCATCACAAGCCAGTGATTCACAAGAGAATGTGGCCATAGCCCCAGTGGAATCTACAGAGGCCGCTACTGAAGTTATAACAAATGCGATTGAGGCATCAGAAGGCCTGGCGGCTGGAGATGTAGCAGATGCGCCGGTTGAGCCCGCTGCGCCTCCCAAGGCTGCCCCCAAGCGCGTGGTTGCCGCGCGGGGTGATGACCGGCCTGGCACCAGAAAAGACACACCCGCAGTTGTCGGAGGAAGACCAGGAAAATGGGGTGACCGCAATGACGCGTCACGCGGTTCACGCGATGCCAAGCCTGGTGCTCCAGGATTTCAGCGTCCCGGCGACAGGGGTGCTCAGCGGCCGGATAGCCGTGATGGTGGTCGACCTGCTGGGCGTTTTGGTGCGGAAGGACGTGGTCGCCCCGAGGCTTGGCAGGATGCCCCACGCTTGGGCGACGCCGCCTTCAGGGCCCAGCGTGATGCGCTGGAGCATGCCCAGATGGCGCTCAACAAGCTGGCGGTTCAGGCCCACGGAGAGGCTTTGACCAAATTGTTGAGTGCATGGGAGAAACGTGATGCGAGTCTGGTGCCTGGCGCGCAAGATTTGGGAAGCCGCGCCACGCCGGCCACTCGCACTGCCTGGATACAGGCTTTGGGTGTAGCAGGCAAAAGCGACACGAAGGCCAGCGATCCCAAGGTGGCGCTGTTGCGGCTGGAAATGGCTGCGGAATTGCCCACGCCAGCGGACGATCTGGACGCACGGCGCAGCCTGCAATTGCAACTATTGACGCGCCGCAATGATCCGCCACCAGCCCAAACCTGGGGTCAGGATGCGGCGTCGGTGTTCGCGGGCGACTTCAACCCAGCGACTGCGCGGCGGGTGCAAAATGTGTTGAAGGTTCTGCTCAAGAAGTAGGGACCGCCCGCCACCGGGCATGGGTTTTTTTGTACCAAGGGGGATTTGTGGACTCCATCGAAGACCTGCTGCGGCGACTTGAACAGCTCAACGCCATTGGAGCAGCTCTCTCCAAAGAGCGCGATATCACCCGTTTGCTGGAAAGCATTCTGGTGGCTGCCAAAACCATTACCCACGCAGATGGCGGAACCTTGTACCGGGTGACGGAAGACGGGCAGGCGCTGCGGTTCGAGATTCTCAAGACCGACTCGCTCGGCATTGCAATGGGTGGCACGTCGGGCAAGCCAATCGATTTTCCAAATTTGCCCTTGCATGACGAGCACGGACGACCCAACGACTCACTCGTTGCTGCCTACTGTGCGATTCACTCGCAGACGGTCAATATTGCGGACGCCTACACCGAGGCAAATTTCGATTTCTCTGGTACCCGGCAGTTCGATGCGCGAACCGGCTACCGATCCCAGTCGTTCCTTGCCGTGCCCATGAAGGATCACGAAGGTGACGTCATCGGCGTGCTGCAGTTGATCAATGCGAAGCGTACGGTTGGTGGCAGTGTGGTTCCGTTTTCCAGTTCGGATCAAAGTCTGGCCGAATCCCTGGCTTCCCAGGCCGCCATTGCCATTACCAACCGCAACTTGATGTCGCAGTTGGAAACGCTGTTTGAATCGTTTATCAGCCTGATCAATCTGGCAATAGACGAAAAATCGCATTACACCGGTGGCCATTGCCAGCGCGTTCCCGCCCTGACGATGATGCTGGCCGAGGCGGTGAACGCCCACAAGACTGGGCCCCTGGGGTCATTTAATATGGATGACCGCGATCGCTATGAACTCAAAATAGCCGGGCTGTTACATGACTGCGGGAAAGTGACCACGCCAGTGCATGTGGTGGACAAGGCTTCCAAGTTGCAGACGCTGTTTGACCGCATCGACTTGATCGATACGCGTTTTGAAGTGGTCAAGCGGGATGAGGAAATTGCTGCGCTTCGCGCGCAGCTGGCGTTGCGCGAACAGCGCGACGCCGCAGCAGAAACCAGACTGTTGGCGCAGTGCCGCGAAAGAATCGATGCGCTGGATGCCGACCGAGCGTTCTTGCGGGGTGTTAACCAGGGCGCTGAGTCCATGCAGGATGCGGATTTGCAACGTGTGAGAGATATCGGTCATCAGCGAACCTGGCGCAATCCCAATGGGCTGGAGGCGGAGTTGCTCAGCGCCAATGAAATCGAGAATCTGACGATTCGGGCTGGCACGCTGACATTTGCAGAGCGCGACGTGATCAACAACCACATTGTGGCAACCATCAAAATGTTGGAGCAATTGCCGTGGCCCAAACATCTGAAGAACGTGCCTGAATATGCCGGTGGACACCATGAGCGCATGGACGGCAAAGGCTATCCCAAAGGACTGACGCGTGAGCAGATGTCGGTCCAGGCCCGAGTGATGGGAATCGCGGATATTTTTGAAGCGCTGACCGCTTGTGACCGTCCTTACAAGAAAGGCATGAAGTTGTCACAGGCCATGGGCATCATGCACAAGTTCCGCGTGGGTGGTCACATCGACCCGGACCTGTTTGATATTTTTGTTGAAGAGGGTGTCTACCTGCGCTATGCCCAGAAGTTTCTCGACCCTTGGCAGATCGACGCAGTCAATCCACAGGAGTGGGTGTAGCCTGACTGGAGCGTGCCGCCATGGCGGGTGGGATGCGTTCGACGGTGAAGCTTTCGGCCACGCCCAACACTGAACGCCTAAGTCGCAGGACTTCACCGCGGGGCGGCATCGCTGCCATGTCCCAATCGCTCAGCACGAGTCGTTCACTGCCTTGACCCATTGGATGGCGTGCAGGTCGGTGTGTGTGTCCGTGAATGATATGGCTGGCCCGCTCAGACGCCATTTGCGCGGTGGCAGTTGCCGTATCGACATCTGCGTAGGTGGTCTGCGTTTGCTTGCGTGCATCGCTTTGTTGTCGCAAAGAACGCGCAATATCGATTCGCTCGTCGAGGGGCTTGCTCAAAAATGCATGCTGCCATTGCTGGCCACGAACTTGCTCCCGAAATTTCAGGTACGCGGTATCGTCCAGGCACCAGGCGTCGCCATGCGTCAAAAGCCACCGCTGGTTGGCAAACGTCAGAATGGTAGGGTCATCGAGCGCCTTGCTGCCACATGCGTCCATGAGCTGCGAGCCCATCAAAAAGTCCCGGTTACCGTGCATCAGGTACAGATCAATGCGGGTCGAGGCCGCCGATAGAACCTCCGCACAGTGTGCTTCAAAGCTGGACGGTAACGACAGTATGTCGTCGCCAACCCATACCTCAAACAGGTCGCCCAATATGAAGACGGCGTTGGCCTGCGTATCGTGCAGATAGTCCTTCCATGCCTGAAAGGTCAGCGGGTCTGAAGCTTGCAGATGCAAGTCTGAAATGAAATCAATGCAGTTCCAGTGGGAGGGCGCATCGAGTTCCATTTCGAATTTTTGTGCGCTTACAGCGCGACGGCTTTTTCGATTACAACGTCTTCCTTTGGCACGTCGTCATGAAATCCCTTGCGTCCGGTTTTTACCGCTTTGATTTTGTCAACGACGTCGGTGCCGGAAACAACCTTGCCAAACACGGCATAGCCCCAGCCTTGGGCGCTGGGAGCCGTGTGGTTGAGGAAGCCGTTGTCGGACACATTGATAAAAAACTGTGCTGTGGCAGAGTGCGGGTCACCGGTGCGGGCCATAGCCACCGTGTAGTTGTTGTTCTTCAGGCCGTTGTTGGCCTCATTCTGAATGGGTGCGTCGCAGGATTTTTGGTTCATGCCAGGCTCCATGCCTCCGCCCTGAACCATGAATCCCGGAATCACGCGGTGAAAAATCGTGTTGTTGTAGTGGCCCTTGTTCACATAGGCCAGGAAATTGGCAACCGATTGGGGCGCCTTTTCTTTGTCCAGTTCCAGGGTGATGACACCGTAATTGGTGACGTGAAGTTCGACTTGTGGATTGCTCATGATTTATTTCACCAAAGTGGCGGAGTTGATAAGAACGGGTGTCTTGGGGACGTCGGAGGGAAACGGACCACCTGAGCCCGTGGGTACATCCTTGATTTTCAGGATGGTTTCCATGCCGGAAACCACGCGCCCGAAGACGGCGTATCCATCCGACGCGCCCTTGGCATTCAAGAACGGATTTTCTTTAACATTTACGAAGAACTGGGCGCGGGCCGAGTTGGGGTCCTGTGTGCGCGCCATTGCAATGGTTCCCGTCTCATGTTTGAGTCCGTTTTGCGCTTCGAGCGGAATCGGTGGCCGTGCAATTTTTTCGTCATACTTGACGTCATAACCGCCACCCTGCACCATGAAGTTCGGGATCACACGATGAAAGATGGTGCCATCGTACTGTTTGGCTTTCACGTACTGGAGAAAGTTCTCTACTGTTTTGGGAGCCTTGTCGGGGTATACCTCCACCACGAAGTCACCCAAACTGGTTTGAAACTTGACCTGTGGTGCGGCCTGCGCCGTTGCAACCATCGGTAGTACTGTTGCTGCAAGCCCCGATAAGAGTGCCCGGCGGGTCCAGGTTTTCCATTGCATCGTCATCAAATTACTCCCTCAAAAAAAATCTTCCACTGGTTTTCCTGTCGAATCCAGTACTGCCGCTTGGTCCATCCTACGCGGGTTCCATCGGCCACCTCGCCGAAGGTGACCACCATGGTGTCTGTGGCATCGGTCCAGCGCAGGTACGACAGGTCTTTCAGCTGAATGGTGCGCCCCTGCGTCTGGTCCAATTCGGTCTTCAGATTGGGTGTCCATTGCGCCAAGTTCTTGCCATTGCTGTTGAAGTCAGGCGTGTAATAGGTCAGCACCTGCTGGAGATTGCCTGACGTTTTTGCGTTACGCCAACCGTTCAGTGCATCTTCAAAAGGCTTGCTCTCAGCGCGTGTGCTCTGCGGTGCAACCCAGTTCAAATGCGTCGCAATGACAACCGGTGTGGTCTTGACCTCAACGGTACGGATTATGCGTTGCAGATCGGGGTTTGCCAGTACCACGCAACCATCCGTCGCCTGGGGCGGCCGCGAGAACTGTGCGGGTGGTGTTCCGTGCAACCAGATGCCACTTCCTGTTTTGCCGCGTTTGCTGTCGAGGATGTTGGGGTAGCTGATAGGCAAGGCGCCCGAGCCGTAAAAGTCTTTCAACGATTTAGGGTCCAGGTTACTGGTAATGTAGTACACGCCCAGCGGTGTGCGCTGGTCGCCTTCCGCGGTTTTGGCGGTTCCGGCTTTTCCAACAGAAATGTAGTAGTCGGCGACCAGGTTCATACCGCTTGCACCGTTCTCAAACAGGTACAGACGTGACCGCGATGCATCAACCGCAATGGCGTGTTTCGACTTTTGCGATAGCGCCAGAAACTGCGATGGCACCGTGCCTTTCAGTGGGCGTTCGCGTAGCGCTCGTACCCGGCGATGTGATTCTTCGCGCAGTTCTGCCAGTGCTCCACTTGCTGTTCGTGCCACGTCGTCGGGCACATCGCCAAATGCTTTGATGGGTCGAATCTGGGCTGCCAGCAAGTCGCCGTGCACCAACTGCGCCAATTGAAAGCTGGGAAAATCTGCAACCAGCAGGTCCGCTTTCTTCAAGGCTTCCCGATTGTTCGCCTGACCAATCAGCTTGTAAACCTCTATCAAACGCGCCTCTGCAACCCCATCGGTGTCGTTGACGACCGGAGCCACTTGCCGCTGGGTTTTGTCCTTTGCAGCGCGCTTGTTGGTCGCGGAAAATGCATTCGAGTTGCTGCCCCAGGCCAACACAAGCAGCAAAGCGCTGACTGCAGCCCTGCGCGGGTCAGCTGTCCACCAGCCGAACTTCATGTCCCGGTGGATTCTTTGACAATTTGCCACCGGTCACCATGCTTGACCAGGTCAAGCGTCTTGCGACTCGATACCGCCAGTCCATTGGCTTTATAGTCCTGGCGGAATTTGGCTGTTGCAGTGTTGCCGGATACAGTGACCTTGAGATTCTCCAGCTTCACCGAAATTTTCGACTTGCTGGAGATGCGCTGGCGACGCTCTTCTTCCCAAGAGCTGCGGCTTTGTGAGCCGGGCGGGTTGAAGTCTTTTCCATAGGAAGCCAAGTAGGACTTGACATCTTTGGCCGACCACGCCTGCGCCCACGCGTGAACTGCCGCTTCCGCATCCTTTGCGCTATTCGTCACTGCGCTGGGGACGGAAGCGGTAACCGGTGCCTTAGTAGGTGTTGTAGCCGACGCCGGGGCAGCAGGTGCGCTTGCTGGAATGGACGATGCAGTCGCGGTCGCGCTTACGGGGGCTGGGCCCTTGCTGACTACCGGACCAGGAAGTGAAGGCACAGGCTTTGCAGCCACTGGCGCAGCGGCAAGGGGGGGCGCTGCTGGCAAAGTAGCAGGACGTTGCGCCTTGGCACCAGTTGGGCTGAACAGTTCACGGATCAGCGCCAGTTTCGGTGGAACACCGGAATTGCCGGCGTCGAGTTGCAGCGCTTTGTTGTACGCCTGGCTTGCCAGCTTGGCATAGACATCGCCCAAGTTTTCGTGCGCCGTTGCGTAGCTCGGGTTGGTACGAATAGCCATTTCTAGTGCCGTGCGCGCCTTGTCAAACTGACTTTGCCCAGCGTACAGCACAGCCAGATTGTTATAGGGTTCTGGCAACTCGGGAAAGTCTTCAGTCAATCGGGTAAACGTCGCAATAGCGTCTGTAGTTTTTCCAGAATCACGCTGGATGACACCCTTGAGAAAACGCATCTGCGGGTCACGCGGCTTTGCGCCGAGATACTGGTCAACCTTGGTCAATGCTTCTTGCAGCTTTCCAGAGCGCACCAGTTGTGACACATCTGCATACTCATCGGCGTGTGCAGCGGAAACTAAAAGGCTTGCTGCAATGCACAGCATGCGCAGGGAAGCGAGCAATGGCAAACGGATTTGGGACATAAAGCTTTCAGATTTTCAGGCGTTGAATTGACCCTCTCGCAGGGGCTTTATACTGGGCTGGATTGTAGCTGAGGGGTAGACGCCCTCGTGAGCGAATGACCGAGATTTACCCTTACGCGTTTTGTACGAGAGAAGCTTTTGCCGGGATTGAGATATCCCGTGAATTGGCCAAAAGAAACCAACCATGAGTTTGCGCATTTACAACACGCTGTCGCGTGCGCTGGAACCGTTTTCCCCCATTGAAGCCGGTCACGTCCGCATGTACGTTTGCGGCATGACGAT
>DAOQRI010000100.1:0-7951 GCA_035355475.1 Rhodoferax sp.
CTTCATGCCAGCGCAAACAGCACAGAACCGCAAACGCTGGTGGTTGTGCGTGCTGCTGGGAGGCCCAGGCTGGGTGGTGCTGGGCGTTGCCAAGATGCTGGGCGGCGCGCTGCTGGCCTATCTGGCCATCAGCCACAGCGTGCCTGTGGATCGCGCGGTAGACCCCAACCAGATGTACCTGGCGGCCTACGAATACGTGTTTTCGTCGCTGCAGTGGGCGGTGGCAGCCACGGCAGTGTTTGTGGTGATGTCGCAGCTCAAGATCAATGTGACCAACGCCTATGCAGGCTCACTGGCCTGGAGCAACTTCTTCTCGCGCTTGACCCACAGCCACCCGGGGCGCGTGGTGTGGGTGCTGTTCAACACCTTGATTGCCTTCATGCTGATGGAGATGAACGTGTTCCAGGCGCTGGGCGATGTGCTGGGCTTGTACTCCAATATCGCCATCGCCTGGATCATGACCGTGGTGGCGGATCTGGTCATCAACAAACCGCTGGGCCTGAGCCCCAAAGGCATTGAGTTCAAGCGTGCGCACCTGTACGACATCAACCCCGTGGGTGTCGGCTCGATGGCGCTGGCCTCGGCGCTGTCGGTAGCCGCGTATCTGGGGGCCTTTGGTGCGGACGTGAAGGCGTTTTCAGCGGTGGTGGCACTGGTGACTGCGTTTTTGGCCGCACCCGCGTTGGCATGGGCAACGAAGGGGCGCTACTACATTGCGCGAGCAAGTAACAGGAGCGTGGGCGCCGAAGCGTTCTGCGCAGGTCAAGGAGGAGACCGCGCAGCGGTCGGGGGACACGGAGCAGAGCGCTTCGGCGCCCATGCGCCTGGTCTCTACGCACAAGCGCCGGACGGTTCGCCGCCCGTTCAGCGATGCGTGATCTGCGAGCGCGAATACGAAGCCCCCGACATGGCCCACTGCCCGGCCTACCGCGGCGCCATCTGCTCGCTGTGCTGCACGCTGGACGCACGCTGTGGCGACCTGTGTAAACCCCAGGCGGCGCTGTCGGCGCAGTGGTCGGGGGCCTTGCGCTGGCTGCTGCCTCGGCGCGCGTGGCCGTATCTGGACACCGGTTTGGGCCACTTCATCCTGCTCATGCTCGTCATCGTGCCCCTGCTGGCGACGGTGTTTGGCATGTTTTACCAGCAGGAACTCTCCACGCTGAGCGAAGCGACAGGGGGGCAGCATGCGTTGGGTGATGCCTTGCGCTCGGGATTCTTCAAGGCCTACATGGCGCTGCTCCTCCTGGGCGGCATCGTGGCCTGGTGGCTGGTGCTGGCACACAAGAGCCGTCAGGTCGCACAGGAAGAGTCCAACCGCCAGACGCATTTGCTGATGCAGGAAATTGAATCGCACCGGCAGACGGACGAAGCGCTGCAGGCCGCCACAGCTACGGCCGAGCGCGCCAAGTTGCAGGCCGAGCAGGCCAACCAGGCCAAGAGCCGTTACATCAGCGCCATCAGCCACGAGCTGCGCACGCCGCTCAACAGCATTCTGGGTTACGCGCAGCTGATGGGGGAGGATGCTTCCATTCCTGCGCACCGCAAGCAAGCGGTCAGCGTGATCAAGCGTGGGGGCGAGCATTTGCTGTCGCTGATCGAAGGCACGCTGGACATGGCCCACATCGAGAGCGGCAAGCTCACGCTCAATGTGAAGCCCATGCAGTTTGCGTCTGGCATGCACGAGATCGCCAGCCTGTTCGAACTTCAGGCGGAGGCCAAGGGGCTGGCCTTCACATTCGAGGTGCAGGGCGCCATGCCCGAATGGGTGCGGGCCGACGAAAAGCGCGTACGCCAGATCATCATCAACCTGCTGGGCAATGCCATCAAGTTCACGCGGCAGGGCAGTGTGACGTTCAAGCTGCGGTACGCGCGCGAAATGGCGCAAGTGGAGGTGCACGACACCGGCCCCGGCATGCAACCCGATGAACTGGCGCAGATTTTCGACCCGTTCACGCGTGCTGCCAGTGTGGCGGTGGGCGCGACCGGCTCTGGCCTGGGATTGACGATTGCCAAAATGCTGACCGATCTGATGGGCGGCGAGCTCACCGCCACCAGCCAGCCGGGGCTGGGCTCCACATTCCAGGTGCGCCTGTTCCTGCCGGAGCTGCACAACCATGCTGGACAGCCGCTGGACCGGCTTACACCGGTGGTGCGCAAGCCGCGCGTGGGGTACACCGGAGCGCGTCGCAAAATTCTGGTGGTGGACAACGAAGAGGCGGACCGCGAGTTGTTGGTGAGCCTGCTGGAGCCCCTGGGTTTTGTGTTGCGTGTGGCAGCCAGTGGCCACGACGGGCTGGATTTGCTGGCGTCCGGTTACGACCCCGATGTCGTCTTGCTGGACCTTGCCATGCCCGGCATCGATGGCTGGGAGACGCTGCGCCGTATCCGTGCGCTCGAAGGTCGCCAGCCGCAGGTGGCCATCGTCTCCGCCAATGCGTTTGAGCGGGGTGTGGACAACACGCTGGGCATTGCGCCGGAGGACTTCATCGTCAAACCGGTGCGCCACACCGAGCTGCTGGACTGGCTGGAGCGCAAGCTGGGATTGACCTGGCTGGAAGCAGCCACCGCCCCGGTGGATAGCGGTGTGGCTGGCCTTGCCAGGCCAACTGTGCGGGCCAGCGGAGTGGCTCCACCCAAAGCAGACCTGCTGGCCTTGCAGGAGCTGGTGCGACTGGGCTATTACCGTGGCATCACCAACAAGCTTGACGCCATTCTGTCCATGCGCCCAGCCTGCGCCGACTATGTTGAAACCCTGCGTGCCATGGCCCGGCAATTCCAGTTTGAGGCCATGCTGACCCAATTGCAGAACGAACTCAATGATGCCAACCATGCCCGCTGATCCGCGCAACCCTGTCGCTACACCGACGGGTGCCTTGGCCCACACGCTGGACCGCGCCAACAGCGATGTGGTGCTGATCGTCGACGATGTGCCCGACAACCTGGCCGTGCTGCATGACGCGCTGGACGAGTCGGGCTACACCGTGCTGGTGGCTACGTCGGGCGAGGCAGCGCTGCAGCGCGCCACCCAGGCGGTGCCCGACATCATCCTGCTCGACGCCATGATGCCGGGCATGGACGGCTTTGAGGTGGCCCGGCGCCTCAAAGCGATGCCGCAGACAACGCATATACCCATCGTGTTCATGACCGGACTGACCGAGACCGAATACCTGGTGGCCGCGCTCGAATCCGGCGGCGTGGACTATGTCACCAAGCCGATCAAGCCTAAAGAAGTGCTGGCCCGCATGCAGGTGCATCTGCGCGGTGCGCGTGAGCGCCGCCAGACCCGCAACGCGCTGGACGCGTTTGGCTACGCCACCATCATGGTGCGCGCCGGCGACGGCACGCTGCTGTGGCAAACCCCATTGGCGCGGGAGCTGCTGGAGCGCTATTGTGGTACCCAGGCACCCACCACGCCAGAGCCGGTGCTGGCGTGGTTGCGCCGGGGGCTGTCGCAACTAGCCCTGGGGGAGCCTCCCAAACTGGTGCTGGAGCGTGGTGCCACCCGCCTGACCTTTCGCCTGCACCAGCAAACGGGTGACAGCGATGCCAGTGCCGAAAATGGAGACTGGCTCATCGTGATGCGCGAGGTGTCCGACACTGCGGTCATTGAGGCCATGAGCCTGTCCTTCAAGCTCACTGCCAAGGAGGCGGAGGTGCTGTACTGGGTAGTGAAGGGCAAGACCAACAAGGACATTGGCGACATCCTGGGCTCCAGCCCTATGACGGTGAAGAAGCACCTCGAGCGCATTTTCGTGAAGATGGGTGTGGAAACCCGCACCGCGGCAGCGGGCATGGCCATGACGCGCATCCGGCAACTGCATCCGCAGTTTGAGGGGTAGATTTAGGCGATTTGTGGTCTTGGGCCTCATGAAAACTGCATAGAGCGCTATCGTAGTAATAGCGAGCTTGGGTCATTGGCTTGTAGTTGATATGCCAATGGCGTGCAACTTGCTTGCAAAGTGGCGTTCGAGACAGCGCGCCAGCCCTGAGTTCAAGTATCTGTGACAGGGGGGGCATTTCAGGGGTTTCTCAGAAGACCAGGAGTAAAACAAGGATGGAAACAAGGGGTGACTCGTTCGAAATCGCCGTGCAGTGCCACGACGCACGGGTCGCTGCGCTTGGGCTCTCCATTTGGGTTGGCTCAGAGCCCACATTTACCGATCGAAATGCGCTGACCCCGGCCTGGCTGAATGCGGCACTGGGTGACGACAAAGAGCAACGTGCGCAGTCGCTGATCACCTCACTGAGCGGTCTGATGCCCGGGGGCATGCTTCTGCGCAGCGTGGGGCGCCAGTATCCAGGCGAAAAGTGCCCCCGATGGAATCTAGGGTTGCTGCGGCGGCGCGATGGTTCACGGTTGTGGCTGGGTCCACCTGATCCATTGCTGCTGTCTGCACACAGCGACGTTACCCACCTGGATGTTGCCCGATTCGCCAGCACCCTGGTCGATGCGTTTGAACAACAAACCTGGAGGTCAGAATGCCTTGAAACCAGAACGGACGATCATGGTGTGGTCTGGAAGGTCCGCGCCATTGTGGAAGCCGATACGCCTGTCTGCCTGGATTTTCTGCTTCACCTTCATGGCGAACCTCAGGATGCAGCCCTCGGGTCTGCCTTCAGCGTCGCCATAGTGCTTCCCGCAGTGCCATCGGTTGACTTGTTACAGACTGTCTTGTCTTGTCTCGGGCACGCCGCCACCGCTAGCGGTCTGCCGAGTTTGATAGTTGAAGGCGCCTCACCGCCTGTGGACCATACGCTGGAGCTCACCACTGTTACGCCTGACCCGGCGGTTGTTGAGGTCAACACCGCACCCAGTTGCGATTGCGTGGAATTCCTTTGGCGCAGCAAGCAGGTGTATGCCGCTGCAAGGCTACAGGGCCTTTCTCCCTATCGTCTGTACTTCAATGGGCAAGTTGCCGATTCTGGGGGCGCTGGGCAAATTACGTTTGGCGGGACGACGCCAGAATCCAGTCCGTTTGTCCAGCATCCGCGGCTACTGCCCCAACTGGTGCGTTTTCTCAATCGGCACCCATCATTGAGCTATCTCTTTTCGCACGATTTTGTTGGCGCAGGTGGGCAGTCCGTTCGACCTGATGAGCGGGGCACTGATGCGTTCGATGATCTGGTTTTGGCACTTAAGCTTCTGGAGCGCAAGCCTGAAGTTGGACCCGAACTGCTCTGGAACAGCCTTGCATCATTTTTGTGTGACGCTGTGGGCAACAACCATAGAGCCGAGGTCAACATTGAGAAACTCTGGAACCCCTTTTTGGCCGATCGTGGCCGCTTGGGGCTAGTGGAGTTTCGCTCTTTGCGCATGCAGCACACGCCCCAGCGTGCAACAGCGATCGCTTGTCTTTTGCGTGCAGTGATTGCCATGCTGGCATCGCGCCAGTACGCAATGCCACTGATCGATTGGGGACGCGAACTTCACGACCGGTTTGCGTTGCCGTTCTACTTGCGATTAGACCTGGATGCTGTATTCGCGGAGTTGAAAGTTGCGGGGTTGGAACTGGACTTGCCGATTCAGGATGTGTTGCAGCAAAACGAATTTCGCTTCTTTGGAAAGGTGGATTTTGAGTTTGCGACGCTTGAGCTTTGGCGCGCGCTTGAATTCTGGCCGTTGGTGGGCGATGCCGCCAGTCCCGAGCAGACTGGAAGTTCGCGAACCGTTGATGCCAGTACCACACGGATTGAATTGCGATGGCGCCCCGCGATGCCAAAGCTGTCAGATAGTTTCTCTCAGGGCAATTGGCTTGACTGGCGCGTGTACGCGGGTGATATATGTCTGCCCATGCGCCCTGAAAGGGATTCCGCTGGCGAACTCGGTGTCTTTGGGCTGCGCTATCGCAGCTTTGTTCCGCGATCTGGATTACATCCGGTACTGGAAGCTCAGGCTCCGCTCACGCTCCAGTTGCGCCATGTCAGTCAACGAACACGCTACGTTGTCAAACTGCATGAGTGGCATCCTGAAGGCCAAGCCTACCCCGGACTTCCAATCGACCTGGGGGATGCAAGAGAACGCCGGCTGGCACGCATCACTGTTGAGCAAGGAGAACATAGCGCCGTAACAGCAGATCACGATTCAGGCGTGAAAGCAAGCCTCTCACAAGCTGGCCTTACATCGTACAGTTTGGACCTGCGATTCGGCTGAAATCCTGTTCCACCATGCCCGCACAGGGTGAGAAAATTTCCTCAAGAAGGCGCAGCATTGCGGTCCCGGCGTACCGGTACACGCAAGTCATCCAGGTAGTCACGGGCGATGTTGAGGCTGGAGCACACACCCAGGTCTTTGCGGTGTTCAGCCAGCCAGCGGCGGGCGTGGCTTTGTCCCAGGTCGTGCAGGCTGCGAATCAGGTTGGCTTCGGTGGAAACTTTGGTGGTCGCTCCCATCTGCTCCAGCACCTCGCCGCCGTCGATGCGGTGCATCAGCACGTCTTTGTAGTGGTCAGGGTCCAGCTTGCCTTCAGCCAGCAGGCGCTTGACGAAATCAATGGCGCGCATTTCTGCAATCAAGGCGGAATTGAACGTGATTTCATTGAGCCGGTCCATGATGTCGATCGCGTTGGTGGGCAACGCGTCGCGTTTGATGGGGTTGATCTGCACCAGCAGAATGTCGCGGCTCTCGCACTTGTAGATCAGCGGGTGCAGGGCCGGGTTGCCTGAATAGCCACCATCCCAGTAATGCTCGCCCTCGATCTCCACCGCCTGAAACATCATGGGCAGGCAGGCCGATGCCATGACCGCGTCGGCGGTGAGGCGCTTGCCCGAGAAAACCTCGGCCTTGCCGGTGCTGACACGGGTTGCGACCACAAACACCTTGATGTCCCGCAGTCGCACCAGCTGCTCAAAATCCACCTGGCGCTCCACAAATGTCTTGAGCGGGCTGAGGTCCAGCGGATTCATCTGGTAGGGCGACATCGCGCCCGACCAGGCCCGGGTCATCGCATCGGCCCATTGCCCGCTGGTCGAATGGTGACCGCCCGCCAGACCCAGCAGCATCTCAAAGGGTGCACGCTGGGCTTGCCCGATAGCGCCCATGTTGACGATGCCGTTCCAGAAATTCGCTAGCGACTCGCGTGCCGCCTCCCGCGGGTCAGATTGCGGTTTGCCGATGCACTGTGCATAACCATGCGCCAGTGCAACCGCATTCATGGCTCCGGCGCTGGTGCCGCTAATGCCTTCGATGTCGATCTGGCGGTCCTGCAGCAACACATCGAGCACCCCCCAGGTGAACGCACCATGCGAGCCGCCACTCTGCAGTCCCAGGTTGATGCGATATTGGCCTGCGGGTTTGGAGGAGTTTGGTTCGGGAGCGGTGCTTGGGTTCATGCGCCAAGCTTAGCAGCCTCAGGCGCTAGAGCGTTCGGACAGAAAACTGCCATACGTTTTGCTGGAGCCCACGATATGCCCGGTCCACCAAAGCGATAGAAAACGCTGGAGTTCGATCGGTTCGAAGTTCTCCCGGGTGATGATTTCATGGGCCAGGAAATCAAACTCATCGCGCTCGTTTTGCTGCTCGTCCAACTGGGGGTAAGCCCATTGCTTGAGCAGCGCTTCTTCGGCGGCAAAGTGCTCGCGGGCCTGGGTCATGAGCGCATCGAGGGTGGTGTTGAATGCCTGGTCGCCATCCGGTCCGGCGTTTGCAATGCAGTCGGCCAGCGCGTGGCACTGCGCCAGAATGGCCTGGTGCTGACGGTCCAGGACTTCGGAGCCGACACTGTATTCAGGAGTCCATTGGAAGCGGTTGGGCATGGTGTGTTGTATTCGGGGTGCGTGTTGTTAGAAGCCCAGTGACTCCACAACGGCTACCAGGTCGGCAAAGCTGGCCGCTTCGAGCTTGGCCGACAGTGCGACTTTGTCCAGTCCCTCGCAGTCGAACTTGGTCATCGTTACCTCAAAAGGCAGTTCCTCGATTTCCAGTGGCGACATGAAGCCGATGTGGCAGATGTGC
>DAOQRI010000101.1:0-7938 GCA_035355475.1 Rhodoferax sp.
GCGCCCATTATGGTTGCGCCGCAATGCCCCTACCCTACCCAGCGTCTTGCGTTGTGCCAGAGCTGCATCCACGGGCTGTGTTCGTTCGCATCCAGACCGTTCCAGCTCATCTGGATGTTGCGGAACACGCGCTCAGGGTGCGGCATCATGGCGGTAAAGCGGCCGTCCGCAGTCGTCACTGCCGTCAGTCCACCCGGGCTGCCATTGGGGTTGAGCGGATAGGCCTCGGTTGCGGCACCCGTGTTGTCGGTAAAACGCATGGCGGCGATGGCCTTTGCCGCATTGCCACGGTACTTGAAGTTGGCGTAGCCCTCACCGTGCGCCACGGCAATCGGCAGGCGCGAACCCGCCATACCGGCGAAAAACAGTGATGGCGATTCCAGCACTTCCACCATGCTCAGTCGTGCCTCAAAGCGCTCACTCTGGTTGGTGGTGAATCGCGGCCAGTCCTGCGCACCGGGGATGATGTCAGCTAGCTCAGCAAACATCTGGCAGCCGTTGCACACGCCCAGACCAAAGGTGTCCTTTCGGGCGAAGAAAGCCTTGAACTGCTGTGCCAACACATCGTTGAAGGTGATGGAACGCGCCCAGCCGATGCCAGCACCCAGCGTGTCGCCATAACTGAAGCCGCCACAGGCGACCACGCCCTTGAAGTCCGCCAGCTTGGCGCGGCCGCTTTGCAGGTCGGTCATGTGCACATCAAAGGCTTCGAAACCGGCCTCGGTGAAGGCGTAGGCCATTTCCACATGGGAGTTGACGCCCTGCTCGCGCAGCACGGCAACGCGCGGGTGGCTGAGCAGCAGTGCAGGGGCGGCCGGCTTTAAATACGCTACTACTTTTGTAGCATTCTGCGTATATTCCACAGGGGCTAGAGGCTCATTTGCACCTGAATTTTCAGCTTGAGGCAGGTAAACATGCATTCCGGGGTCTGACCGCGCACCCGCGCCAGCGTGCTCGGCATCTGCGCACGCCGGGTTGTCGCGTTGCTGGCAAATCTTCCAGCTCACCGCGTCCCAGACCTGGTGCAGGTCAGACAGGGGTGCCTTGAAGATGGCCTTGGCATCGCGCCAGATTTGCAGTTCGTTCTTGCCTGCATCAATTTCACTGCTGGCAGGTCGCGTCTTGCCCACGAAGTGGCTGTGGGCCGACAGGCCATGCTCACGCAGCGTCTGCATCACTTCGCTGCGCTGCGCTGTACGCACCTGCAGCACAACGCCCAACTCTTCGTTGAACAAGGCCTTGAGCGTCAGTTCTTCGCGGCGCGGCCCCACCTGTCCCGCCCAATTCTTGCTGTCGCCAACGTCCATGCGGCTGTCGGTGATGCCATCGCCCTCGGTAACCAGCATGTCCACATTCAAAGACACGCCCACGCGCCCGGCAAAGGCCATTTCAGCTGCAGCTGCCAACAGACCACCATCACTGCGGTCGTGGTACGCCAGGATCTTGCCCTGGGCACGCAAGGCGTTCACCGCGTTCACCAGATTGACCAGATCCTGTGCATGGTCCAGGTCGGGCACGGTGTCGCCCACCTGGTCCAGCGTCTGCGCCAGGATGCTGGTGGCCATGCGGTTTTTCCCGTGGCCCAGATCGACCAGCACCAGTGTGGTGTCTTCCTCTGCATTCAATTGTGGGGTGAGCGTGCCGCGCACATCCTGCAAGGTCGCGAAGGCACTAACGATTAGCGAAACCGGTGATGTGACTTTCTTCGCCACGCCAGCCGAACCGGACTCACCTTGCGGCTCGGTCCACTGCGTGCGCATGGACAGCGAATCCTTGCCGACGGGGATAGAAATTCCCAGAGCCGGACAGAGTTCCATGCCCACGGCCTTCACCGTCGCATACAGCGCGGCATCTTCACCCGGTTCGCCACAGGCGGCCATCCAGTTGGCCGACAGCTTGACGCGTGGCAACTCAATCGGTGCGGCCAGCAAATTGGTAATGGCTTCGGCCACCGCCATGCGACCCGATGCAGGCGCATCCAGCGCCGCCATGGGTGTTCGTTCGCCCATGGACATTGCTTCGCCGGCAAAGCCCTTGTAGTCAGCCAGCGTGACGGCGCAATCGGCTACCGGCACCTGCCAGGGGCCGACCATCTGATCGCGGTGCGTCAGACCACCCACGGTGCGGTCTCCAATGGTGATCAGAAAGCGCTTAGATGCGACCGTGGGGTGGGCCAGCACGTCGATAACTGCCTTTTGCAGATCCACACCGGTCAGGTCCAGCGGCTTGAACTGGCGCGCCACGGTCTTGACATCGCGGTGCATCTTAGGCGGCTTGCCCAGCAGCACGTTCATGGGCATGTCGACCGGAGATTCATATCCAGCGTCGACCAGCTGCAACTGGCGCTCTTTGGTGGCCACACCAATCACGGCAAACGGGCAACGCTCGCGCTCACATAGCGCCTGGAACTGCGCCAGCGATTCGGGCGCAATGGCCAAGACATAGCGCTCCTGGCTTTCGTTGCACCAGATTTCCTTGGGTGCCATGCCGGATTCTTCGAGCTTGACGGCACGCAGATCAAAGCGCGCGCCCCGTCCCGCGTCGTTGGTCAGCTCAGGGAAAGCGTTGCTCAGGCCACCCGCGCCCACGTCGTGGATCGCAAGGATCGGGTTCTTGTCGCCCTGCACCCAGCACTGGTTGATGACCTCTTGCGCCCTGCGCTCGATTTCGGGGTTGCCGCGCTGCACCGAGTCAAAGTCCAGGTGCGCCGCATTGGCACCCGTAGCCATGGAACTGGCGGCGCTGCCGCCCATGCCGATGCGCATGCCGGGGCCACCGAGCTGGATCAGCAGGCTGCCCGCAGGAAACTCGATCTTGTGGGTTTGGCCGGCGTCGATGACACCCAGACCGCCCGCGATCATGATGGGCTTGTGGTAACCGCGCTGCACGGTATCCACATCACTGGCCACCGCCTGTTCGTATTCGCGGAAGTAGCCCAGCAGGTTGGGACGGCCGAATTCGTTGTTGAACGCGGCGCCACCCAGCGGGCCTTCGACCATGATCTGTAGCGGGCTGGCGATGTGCTCCGGCTTGCCCATGGTGCTGCCCCAGAGCTTGGACACGGTAAACCCGGTCAGACCTGCCTTGGGTTTGGAGCCACGGCCGGTGGCACCCTCGTCACGGATTTCGCCACCCGCGCCGGTGGATGCGCCAGGGAACGGGGAAATGGCGGTTGGGTGATTGTGCGTTTCCACCTTCATCAGAATATGGTTGGTTTCGCTACACTTTTCATAGCTTGCTGCGCTTATTACACGAGGGCTAGAAGCCGATTTGGCTACAAATCGCTCGACCTGCACACCTTCCATGACGGAGGCATTGTCCGAATACGCCACCAGCATGTACTGGGGGTGCAACTGGTGGGTGTTGCGGATCATGCCGAACATGCTCTTGTCTTGCGCCACACCGTCGATGGTGAATTGGGCGTTGAAGATTTTGTGGCGGCAGTGCTCACTGTTGGCCTGTGCAAACATCATCAGTTCCACGTCGGTGGGGTTGCGCCCCAACGTGGTGAAAGCGTTCACCAGGTAATCGATCTCGTCTGCCGCCAGGGCCAGGCCCCAATCCTTGTTGGCCGCTTCCAGCGCGGCCTTGCCACCGCCCAGCACATCCACATGTTCCATGGGTGCCGGATGCAGTACGTTAAACAGATCCAATGCCTGCGCCCGCTCGATCATGGCGCTTTCGGTCATGCGGTCGTGCAGCAGCGCTGCAATCTTCTGCAATTGCTCCGTGTTCAAGGTGGATTTGGACAGCAGGCCGTTCTTGAGCGTCAGGTGGTATTCGGTCAGCCGCTCGATGCGCTTGACGGCAAAACCGCAGTTATGGGCAATGTCGGTAGCCTTGGAAGCCCAGGGCGACACGGTGCCAAAACGCGGGCTGACCACAATGATGGAACCATCGGTCGGCCCGGCATAGGGGTCACCATAGGTCAGCAGTGATGCCAACTTGGCAGACAGGATTGAGTCCGGCTGCGTCTCGGACGCCACCAGATGCACAAAGCGGGCGGCAATGCCGGAAATCTTGTCGTGTATGCCCTGTAGCTGGGGCAAGAGTTGCTGAGCGCGGAAGTTGCTCAGGGCATTGCTGCCCTCGAATTGGGTGATGTGCAGAGTCACTGGGGTAGCCTGAAAGAAGGGCAAGGGGGAATGGCAGAGGGTCGAAGAAAAATTCAACTCAGCCTTCTACGCTGAATGGGCATGGGTCAAGACCCACTAATTTTACCCGCCTCGCTCAGGGAACATCGGCGTTGTCATTTGTCAGCAAACACCCTGCGCATCACCAAGACACGGAGGCACGCCCATGCCTTTCAAGCAGACCGAGGCGCGCGCTTTCGACGCCCTGAACAAGGTGCCTCACTCAACTACACAATCAAGACCGACATAGCGTGCATTCGGTAGCGCAGGTCAAAAATGCCAGTGGCGCCCCATTTTGGGGCACCTTGGCACAGATGTTGCTGCAGTGGGACTGGCACTCTGATAAATCGGTAAACGCCGGTCAGCAGAGTGTAGGGAGCCGTCTGTGATGTCAAAATTTTCCCTGTGGTTGGGCCGCTTGAGCGTAGGGCGCAAACTCACGCTGATCTATCTGCTGGATTTGTGCGCCGTCATTTATGTTTCGGGCATCCTGATCCATGAAAAGTATCTGGCCATCGACTTTGCACGCAAAGAAATTGTGGGCGCAACATACACCGAAGTGGTGCGCCAAAACATGATGGCTGCGTTCTTGCGGGCCAGCACCCAAAGTGCACCGGAAAGTGCCGCTCGCGCGAATCTTGCGGATGTCCGAGCGGAGTTTGACGATCAACTGCACACCGCGGACCGGGCAACGGCTTTCAGCCAAACTCTGAATGCAATCGGAAAATATTCGACAAATGGCGGCGGCACAACGACTGACACACTGAAGAGCAGATTTCTGACGCAGGGGCGCGATCTGATCACCACGATCGGCAACCAGTCGAACTTGATTCTCGACCCGGATTTGGACAGCTATTACGTCATGTCTCTCACTGTGCTGCGTTTTCCTGACTTGCTGCAGGTACTGTTCGACGCACACGTGTTCATGCAACATTGGGGCCAGGCCGATGCGGGAAAAAACCAGGTTGCACAACTGCTGACCCTGGTGGGACGACTGGACGCTGTATTAGTCGGCATGGAGTCCGATTACGAGCAGGTGCGTTCTGCGGGGACCCCGAAGCTCGCGGCCTCTTTGGAGGCCACCCGTCTAGACGTCACTGCGCAGGCGCGCAGTTTTCAGAAAGTGTTGGAAGATGCGGCAGAGACGCGCCCCTACCCGGGGCAACAGGCGGCGCTGGAAGATCCCTATCAAGCAGCATTAATGGCAGTCGACGAGGCCTGGAAGGTTGGCATCAAGGAGCTCAACGGATTGCTCCTGGAACGTGTGGACCACATGTTCTCCCGTATGTGGTTGCACTTGGGAACCGCGCTTCTTTTGCTGGGGGGCATCTTGAGTCTGGTGTACTTGGTAGCGAGCCAGATCGCCCGACCTTTGCAATCGCTGGCCCGTGTGGCCGACCGCGTACGCAACACGGCGGACTACACCCACCGTGCCCAGTGGAGTAGTTCCGACGAGATTGGACAACTGTTCAACGCCTTTAACAGTATGCTGGCCCAGTTGGACCACGACAGGCTCACCCAACAAGAGTTCACTGCCAGCGCCCGGGCGTCCGAAGCGCAGCGCGAGTTAGTCGGGGCATTTCCCATTCCCATCATGGTCACCTCGGTGCCGGACCACGAGGTGCTGCATGCCAACGCGCCGGCCCAGCGTTGGCTAGGAGATTGTAAAAAAGACCCGTGGCGACTGGGGCTGGAGCCCGGTGTCCGCGGGCGGTTCTTTCAACGCCTGGCGGACAACGATGCAGTGGACGAGTTTGAAGTGCGTTGGCTTGGTGGAAAAACGCCATCGTGGGCAGTGCTGTCTGCGCGCCGCTTGAAGTTTCAAGGGCGAGAGGCAGTGCTGACGGCATTTGCTCCTATCAACAAGCTCAAGGTCATGGAGCAGCGCCTGGAGTTATGGGCGAAAGTGTTCGAAGCGTCTACTGAGAGCATCATCATCATGAACGCGGACCAGAGAGTCATCAGCGTGAACCAGGCTTTTTGTCGCAACACAAGCTACGACTTCCATGAGGTAGTCGGACAGGAGATGTCTGCCCTGGTCGACAGCCGAGAGGTGCTGGCATGGACCGCCCACCAGGACAGCGATTTGTGGCAAGGAGAAGTCTACATTCGCAAGGCCTCGGGTGAGCGCTATCCCGCATGGCTGATGCTCTCTGCAGTTCATAAAAACGCAGGGCGCGGCGAGGTGGTTAACTTCATTGCCACTTCAATCGATATTACCGACCGCAAGGCACATGAAGAACGCATCCACTTCTTAGCCCACCACGATGTGTTGACCGAGTTGCCCAATCGCTCGCAGTGCCAGCTCCGCTTGACAGAGGCATTGGCACAGGCGCGCAAAGACGGTGAAAAGGTGGCGGTGCTGTTCATTGACCTGGACCGCTTCAAGCTAATCAACGACACACTGGGGCACCATATTGGCGATGGTCTGCTCCGCACGATTGCGCGCAGGTTGACGCAAGCGGTGCGCGCCGACGATACGGTGAGTCGACTGGGTGGTGACGAGTTTGTTGTCATCATGCGCCACGTCCTGGACCGTGCAGAGCTCGATGAAGTGGTGAATCAGCGCATGTTGCCGCTCATCCGGCAAAGTGCGGTTGTAGATGGGCACTCGATCGCCGTGTCGTGCAGCGTTGGTGTCGCGGTGTTCCCCGATGACGCTTTAGACCAGGCAGAATTGATGCGTCGCGCCGATGCGGCAATGTACGAAGCGAAGGCTGCAGGGCGCGATATCGCCCGGTTCTTTTCCGTGGAAACCGACCAGCGCATCCAGGCTCGTCAAATCATGGAAGTGCAACTGCGCCACGCGCTGGATGGAAAAGAATTCAGCCTGCATTACCAGCCTCGACTGTGCGCTCGCACGCGCCGTATGCTGGGGGCGGAGGCCCTCCTCCGGTGGAACAACCCCGTGTTAGTCAGCGTCTCGCCGGGAAACTTCATACCGCTTGCGGAAGAAACGGGGCTGATCAAACCTATTGGACTGTGGGTACTAAACGAAGCGTGTAGCCAGTGGGTAAAGTTCCAGACGGAAGGATTGTTTGTCGGACTTGAACTGTCGGTCAATCTATCAGCGGCACAACTTGCAGACCCCGACCTGCTGGGTCAGTTGCAAGGAGTGTTGGACAGTACTGGTCTGCCGGCCACTCAACTTGAATTGGAGCTCACAGAGTCGCACCTCATGGATAACCCCGCGGCGGCGCAGTTTCAAGTTTCCGCCCTGAAAGCCTTGGGTGTTCAGGTTGCTATCGACGACTTTGGCACAGGCTATTCCAGTTTGGCCTATCTCAAGCGTTTTGAAATCGACATTCTGAAAGTGGACCAGTCATTTGTTCGCGGCATGCTGGACGATAGCGCTGACGCGGCCATAGTAGCTGCCGTCATTGCGTTGGGACACACGCTGGGGCTTAAGGTCGTCGCAGAGGGCGTGGAGAACCTGCCTACCGCACAAACTCTGACCGCATTGGGTTGTGATGAGCTGCAGGGGTACTGCTTTAGTCGGCCATTGAATGTGGAAGCATTCAAGGAGTGGGTCCGCGCACAGGCTGAGCCCGCTGACCGGCGCCGCGGAAAATTGACGTGACATCCGAAAGAAGAAAATGCCATTGCCGCCAATCAATTTCTGATTTACTCTTTGGCGAGTGCCCCTATGAACTTTCGTCTCACTTTGGCTGTAGCAACATTTGTCGTACTCGACCTGGGTACGCTTGCGTTCAGCTACACCATTGCTCGCCAAGTCGAAAGAGATGCGGTTGCGATCAACTTGGCTGGTCGCCAGCGGATGCTGTCGCAGCGCATGACCAAGGCC
>DAOQRI010000102.1:0-7762 GCA_035355475.1 Rhodoferax sp.
ACCACCTTTACCTGTACCCCAATGGGGTGCGACTGGATGACAGCATCGCCGCAGCATGCGAAATTGGCATGCGCTTCGTTGCCACCCGCGGCAGCATGAGCGTGGGCCAAAGCCAGGGTGGTTTGCCACCCGACCGCGTGGTGGAGCGCGAAGACTTCATCCTGAAAGACACCCAGCGTTTGATCGAGCAATACCACGACGCAAGGTTTGGCTCCATGCTCAACGTGGCCGTGGCGCCCTGTTCGCCCTTTAGCGTCAGCCGTGATCTGATGCGTGAATCAGCGCAGCTGGCCCGCATCCATGGCGTGCGCCTGCACACCCATTTGGCCGAAAACGACCACGACCTGGCCTACTCGCAGGAAAAGTTCAACTGCACCCCCACCCAGTACGCGCAGGAACTGGGCTGGCTAGGCCCCGATGTCTGGCATGCGCACTGTGTCAAGCTCGATGACGAGGGCATCAGCCTGTTTGCGGCCACCCGCACCGGCGTGGCGCATTGCCCGTGCAGCAACATGCGCCTAGCCAGTGGCATTGCACCTGTTCGCCGCATGCTCGATGCAGGCGTGCCGGTCGGGCTGGGTGTGGATGGCAGCGCCAGCAATGACGCAGCCCACATGGTGAACGAAGCCCGCCAGGCCTTGCTGCTGGCCCGCGTAGGCCGTGCCGTGCAGCCACCCGAAGTACGCGATGGCAGAACCTTTTTCGGTTGCGACCTGGGCCCTGCGGAAATGACAGCGCGCGATGCACTCAGTCTGGCCACGCGCGGCGGTGCGCAGGTGCTGGGACGCAGCGATATCGGCCATCTGGCAGTCGGCATGTGCGCCGATCTGGCGTTGTTCGATCTGGATACGCTGGGCTTTGCCGGAGGCGCGGTGCATGACCCGGTGGGTGCACTGCTACTGTGCGCCAGCCCCCAAGCCGCTTACACCATCGTCAACGGACGAATCGTGGTGCGTGACGGGCAACTCAGCACGGTTGACCTTGGGCCGCTGCTAGAGCGACACAATGCGATGGCCCTGCAAATGGCGGCGCAACAAGCACACT
Source organism: Rhodoferax sp. (assembly GCA_035355475.1). Lineage (GTDB taxonomy): Bacteria > Pseudomonadota > Gammaproteobacteria > Burkholderiales > Burkholderiaceae_C > Allorhodoferax. The sequence goes on from DAOQRI010000102.1 coordinate 1,045, forward strand.
GAGGAGCGTGGGCAACAGGGCGTTCTGCGCAGGTTAAGGAGGAGCCCGCGCAGCGGGCGGGGGACACGGAGCAGAACGTTCTGACGCCCACGCTCCGGGCGATCGTCAACGGCGCCGGGCGCACGGGCATTTAGTCAACCGAAGCGCCACTTTCAAACCACTGCTTGATCAGCGCGCGCTCCGCCTCTGAAATGCCGGTGGCGTTGTTCAGTGGCATGACCTTGGTGACCACCGACTGCTGGTAAATGTTTTGCGCATGGAGCTTGACCCCCGCTGGCGAATCCAGCCGCACATTTTTCATCTGCACCTGCGCACCGTGGCACAGGTAGCAGCGCTGCTCCAACACCGCCTGCATCGTTTTATAGCCAATTTGGCCTGCAGCCCTCGTCGAATCTGCGCCAGCAGCTACTACATTCGTAGCAACCGGTTCTGACACCGGTGCCGGTTTCAACCAGACTACGACGCCCGCAATGGCCACCACACCAGCCAGCGCGTAGGGCCACGGATGCCCGTTGCGCCCCAATTTGAAGCCGTGGCGCAGCACAAAAAACTGGCGAATGGCGGCCCCCGCAAACATCATCAGCACCAACACCACCCAGTTCTGCGGGTAGGTGTAGGTAAAGCTGTAATGACCACTGAGCATGGCAAACAGCACGGGCAAGGTGAAATAGGTGTTGTGCACACTGCGCTGCTTGCCGCGCTTGCCGTAAATGGGGTCAACCGGACATCCGGCCTTGAGGTCGGCCACCACGGTGCGCTGACCGGGGATGATCCAGAAGAACACATTGGCACTCATGCTGGTGGCCATCATGGCGCCCACCAGCAGAAAGGCTGCGCGGCCCGCAAACCAGTGACACGCCAACCAGGCCGCCACGGCCACCAACACAGCCAGCAGGGCGCCCACGATGGCATCGCCATTCTTGCGCTCGCCAAAGCTGCGGCAAATGGCGTCGTACGCCAGCCAGAACACCACCAGAAACGACAGCGCCACCGCAACAGCTGCGGCGGGCGACCAGTCCATCACCGACTTGTCGATCAGGTAGGTGCCTGCACTCCAGAGGTAGGATACGGTGAACAGTGAGAAACCACTGAGCCAGGTGCTGTAACTCTCCCAGTAAAACCAGTGCAAGTGGGCTGGCAGTTGCGGTGGCGCCCCGGCAAATTTGACCGGGTGGTAGAAGCCGCCGCCGTGCACGGCCCACAACTCGCCACTGACGCCCTGGCGCTTCAGGTCCTCGTCAATCGGCGGGGTGAGGCTGCTGTCCAGAAACACAAAGTAAAAGGACGAGCCAATCCAGGCAATGGCGGTGATGACGTGGACCCAGCGCAGCAGCAGATTGGCCCAGTCCAGCAGATAACTTTCCATGCGTCGTGTCTCCGTGGCGTTACTGCAAAGTGTATACACTTTTACACAGAACGGCCTACTCCAGTCTGAACTTGCAAGATTTGGGCCGCAACTGCCACCGCAATCACCTCCGGGCGCTTGTCAGCGATACCGGGCACTCCAATCGGGCAGGTCACGTGCGCCAACTCGGTTTCGTCAAAGCCACGCGCCAGCAGGCGATGGCGAAACGCAGCCCATTTGGACTTGCTGCCAATGAGTCCGATGTAGGGCAGGTCCGCCCGCTGCCGCTGCCGTGCCAGACAGGCTGCCACCACATCCAGATCTTCTGCATGGCTAAAGCTCATGATCAGCACATGCGACTGTGGCTGTAACTCTGCCACTGCGGCTTGCACCGGATCAGAGTGCTCGCAGCGCACGTTGGCGGGCAGGTCAGCGGGAAAAATCTCGCTTCGGCTGTCGATCCAGGTCAACTCCATCGGCAAGGGGGCCAGTACCCGCACCACGGCCCGCCCCACATGACCACCACCAAAAAGCGCCACCGGTGTGGGCTGGCAGGCCAGGCGCTGGTGCAGAACCGCGACATCCGGTGCGGCAACCGTCTCAAAATGTAAAACCACTTCGCCGCCGCAGCACTGCCCCAGGCTGGGGCCCAGCGCATAGCGCACCACGGTGGAAGCCGCACATTGCCCCAAAAGCTTGCGCGCATGGTCCATGGCGTCGAATTCCAGATGGCCGCCGCCCACGGAGCCCACTGTGTTTGAGGCAAACACCGCCATCCAGGCGCCCGTCTCACGCGGAGCCGAGCCCCGCGTGGACTGCACGCTAACCAGAACCGCCGCCTCGCCTTCAAGCTGCTTGAGAAACTGCAAAATCTCGCTCACATCCAGATACCTTTTTTTGTCGTGCCCGTTTGCCAGGCTGGTGCAAAATCCAGCCACAGTATGCCCTTGCCCAACCGCTGACCAAAACCCATGAACCCAACAACGATTTCCACCGCTACCCGGGTCGCATTGCGCCGTGCTGGCTTTTGGGCCTGCGTCACAGTCGTTGTGGCCGGCTGCACCAGTGGCCCGGTCACACCGCCGCCCGAGCCCGTGCAGCCACCGGCAACGCCCGTAGCGCCACCGCCTGCGCCGCCTGTTGCCACCGGAACCCTGCAATCGTCGTTTGCCAGCACGCCGCGTGAATACCGGCGCGATGGTGCGGCCCACCTGTATGCCAAGAACAGCAACCGAATCTTCAAGGGAAAAATGCCACCCCTGTTGCATGCAGTGGCCGTGCTGCAGGTGGAGATCAACGCCAAGGGCACCGTGACCGGCCTGCACTGGATGCGCGCGCCCAGCCACGCCCCCGAAGTCGTAGCCGAAATTGAACGCTCGGTGCGATCGGCCTCACCGTTTCCCGCGCCGGTCAAGATGGGCCGCGTCACCTACACCGACACCTGGTTGTGGCATAAGAGCGGCCATTTTCAGCTGGATACGCTGACCGAAGGACAGCTGTAAAGAGTTGAAGCCCCCGCGCTCCGCCGCCTTGTGGAGCAGAATTTCGCGCCGCTAAACCGCATTTGGCGCCGCCACTGGGCGCTTCGTCTCAAAGCTGATGCGCGCCAGCTGATGGACTCAGACACTGCACTCCTCATTGCATTTTCAGGAGTCAGTCATGAACCCCACCGCCATCTCACGCCGCGTCCAACAACTCGCTCTGGCCGTCAATCTCATCGCCTATGGAAGTGCCACCTGGGCTGCGCCCGAGGCCCAGTTCCAGAGCGCATTCAAGCACTTTCTGCAAGCCAATGCCGGTGACAGCGCAGCCGTAGAGCAAGCGGCTGAGGCCTTCTCGGGCCTGCTCAAGAGCGAGCCCACCAACCCGGTATTGCTGGCCTACACCGGCGCCGCCACCGCCATGAAGGCCACTACCACCTGGTTGCCGTGGAAGAAGATGGGCTATGCCGAAGACGGCCTGTCCCAGTTGGACAAGGCCCTGAGCATGCTCAGCCCTGCACACGATGCACCCGTGCAAAACGCCACACCGGGCGTGCTGGAAACCAAGTTCGTGGCCGCCAACACTTTTCTGGCAGTGCCTGGTTTCATGAACCGGGCCGATCGCGGCAACAAGTTGTTGGGCGAGGTGCTAACCAGCCCGCTGCTGGCCGCCGCGCCATTGGCTTTTCGTGGCACGGTGTGGTTGATGGCGGCGAGTGAGGCGACCAAGGCTCAGAACCCGGCCCAGGCCAAGCGCTACCTGGACCTGGTTATACAGAACCAGGCACCCCAGGCCGCACAAGCGCAGACCCTGTTGAAGGGTTTGCCATCATGAGCACTGCTGTCCAACCCGCCGCCGTGGTGTCCATGCGCGGCGTGCACAAGACCTACCGGCTAGGCCAACACGTGATCCCCGCACTGCAGGGCGTTGACCTGTGCGTGCAGCGCGGTGAGTTGTTGGCGCTGACCGGCCCCTCGGGCAGTGGCAAAAGCACCATCCTGAACCTGTGCGGACTGATCGACACACCCGATTCGGGCGACATCACGCTGGACGGACAGGCCATTGGCGGACTGGACGAAGTGCAGCGCACGCTCTTGCGCCGCGATGCATTGGGCTTTGTGTTCCAGAGCTTCAACCTGGTGCCGGTGATGACCGTGGCCGAGAACGTGGACTACCCGCTGTTCCTGATCGGCGTGCCACTGGCCGAGCGGCGCGAACGGGTTGCCGCCCAGTTGGAAGCCGTCGGTCTGCAGGACCATGCCCACCACCGCCCCGATGCGCTGTCGGGTGGCCAGCGCCAGCGCGTGGCCATTGCCCGTGCGCTGATCAAGCGGCCACGCCTGGTGATTGCCGACGAGCCGACGGCCAGCCTGGATTCGCACACCGCCGACCAGGTGCTGGACCTGATGCGCGAACGCGGCCACGCCGAAGGAGCGGCCTTTGTCATCGCCACACACGACCACCGCCTGACGCGCCGCTGCGACCGGGTACTTTCACTATTGGACGGGAGGATTCAATGACTGGCCTGACTATGTGGCTCAAGTTCGCCATTCAGAACACGCTGCGCAACCGCCGGCGCTCCCTGGTCACGATGTCGATTGCGGCATTGGGTACCGCGGCCATTTTGCTGGCCGGAGGCTTTGCGCTGTTTACCTACGAAGCGCTGGCCCAGGCCGCCGCGCGCACCACCGGCCACCTGATCCTGGGCAAGCCCGACCAGTTTTCAAAAGACGAAGACGTACCCCTGCAGCACGGTCTGGACGACGTGGCCACCCTGCGCACCCAGTTGCTGGCCGACCCGGCCGTGCGCCAGGTGCTGCCCAAGGTGGAGTTCAGCGGCCTGATCAGCAATGGCGACAAGTCCACCGTGATGATGGCCACCGGTGTGGAACCCGATAGCGAATTCGCGGTGAAGGGCCCGTTTCTGACGCTGACCGCCGGTACCGTGCTGGCATCCGGAAGCCCGGACGCCGAGGTCATGCTGGGCGAGGGCCTCGCGCGCAGCCTCAAGGCCGTGCCCGGCACCAGTCTCACGCTGCTGGCCAGCACGTCGGAAGGCGCGATGAATGCGATGGATGTGCGCGTCAAAGGCATCTTCCAGACGGGTGTGCCCGACATCGACAAGCGCCTGGTCTACACCGACATCGTGACCGCGCAAAAGCTGCTGGTGACGCAGCGCGTGTCCAGTCTGGGTGTCTTTCTGGACCGTATGGAATCGACCGTTCCCACCCAGCAGCGACTGGCCGCGCAGTATCCAACTCTGACCGCGCAGACCTGGATGGACCAGGCCTTCTTTTACCGGTCGGTGCGCGACCTGTACAACCGCATCTTCGGCGCGCTGGGCTTGATCATCGGGGTGATTGTGGTGTTTGTCGTGACCAACGCCATGGCCATGGCCATCATCGAGCGGACCCGTGAGGTCGGCACGCTGCGCGCCATGGGCACCCTGCCCTCGCAACTGCTGCGCACCCTGGCGCTGGAGGGCATGGTGCTGGGTGGCGTAGGCGCCCTGGCCGGAGCCGCGCTGTCGCTGGGCGTGTCGGCGATGCTGTATGTAGTGCCGGTCAACATGCCGCCACCCCCGGGACGTTCGGTGGGGTATCCGCTGAACATTTCGATTGACCCGGTGATGTATGCCGTGACCCTGGTTGCCATGGTGGTGTTGACCATGGTGGCGTCCAGCCTGGTGGCGCGCAAGACGGTGAATATGGCGGTGGTGGATGCACTTGCACATACGTGATGTGTTTTCCCCCACTCCCCCCAACCCCCTCGCCCCGCCGGGCGAGGGGGAGCCCAACAGCCACATTTGGCTGCTGCGAAGAAGTGAAGCTTCTACGACGCGAAATACTTTGAAACTCTAATTGCTATTACTCTGATAGCAGCTTACATATATTCCATGAGGGCTACAGCATGATTTTGGCATCACAAAATGGATCTTTCCCCATCCAAACCACGACCACCACACCAGGCGACACCCATTGGCGCCGTAGAAGCCTCACTTCAACCGCGCGGTCAAATGTGGCTGTTTGGCTCCCCCTCGCCCGGCGGGGCGAGGGGGTTGGGGGGAGTGGGGAAAATACTCTGGCAGGAGTGGGCGCCGTTCCCCGAAAGGTATTGGGATTCTTGCTCCTGGTCGCAGCGACCTTGCTATCAGGAGAAGCCCACGCCCAGGAGGTGCAATCCCTGCTCAAAGACGCCGACCGCTACCGCATGAGCGCCGACAACCTGCAGGTCGACACCCAAGTCAGCGTGTTCAACACGGATGGCACCCCCGACAAGCAGCGCCGCTACACCGTGTTTGCACAGTCCGAACGCAAATCCCTGGTGCTGATGCAAAGCCCGATGGAGAAGGGCCAGAAAGTGCTGATGCTGGGCGATGACTTCTGGCTGCTGATGCCGGGCACCCAGCGCCCGATGCGCATCACGCCCATGCAGAAGCTGCTGGGCGATGCGTCCACCGGCGACGTCGCCACCATGAACTGGGCCGGTGACTACACCGGCCAGGTGGTTGGTGAAGAGCCCTGCCAACCCGACAGCAAAGCCACCTGCCTGCACCTGAGTTTGCAGGCCCAGCGCAAGGGTGTGACCTACCAGCGTATCGAACTGTGGATCGGCAAAGTCCGCCACGAGCCGGTGCGTGCCGACCTCTTTGTGCAGTCCGACAAGTTGGCCAAGCAGGCCCGCTTTGTGATGGACAAACCCGGCAACCCCACCACGGTGGCCGAGATGGTACTGGTGGACCAACTGAGCAACAAAAAGGAAACACGTATCCAGTACCTGAACCGCAAGGAGCGCACGGTGAGCGCCGAATGGCTCAATCCGATGTTCCTTGCCCGCAACCCGGCGCTGGAGTAGCGCATGGGCAATGCACTCACCGCGCTGTTTGCTCTG
>DAOQRI010000103.1:0-7754 GCA_035355475.1 Rhodoferax sp.
GCACGACGACTGGTGTCTTGGTGGCCGATCGAGCGGACTTCGGCGCAGACTTGACCGTGCTCTCCTTGACCGCAGCGTGCGCAGGGATTGCTATTGCCAAAGTGACGAGCAAACCCGAGACCAATCGATTCATCATCATGCTTTCCCTTTAATGGACTCGTGCAGGAAAAAACACCTGCATCGCCTCTGGCAATTCACAGCCAGTTTGGTGCGCTCGCTCTATGACCTGCCAAAAATACCGGAAACTCGCGCGGTCATGCAATTTGCCATCCATCGAGATCGGAGCCCAATCAGCGTCCTGCGCCAATTGGAGGACATGTGCGGCCAACTCCAACTCTGGCTTTGATGGCATAAACGCCCGCAGTATCGGACGAATTTGCCCCGGGTGGATGCTCCACATCCGGGTGTAGCCAAATGCGCTTGCCGCCGTTCGCGCTGCACGCTCTATCCCGGCCTCGTCTCGCAACTCCGTCACCACGCAATGAGACGGCACCTTCCCAAACGCATGGCAAGCGCTGGCAATGTCGAGCTTGGCACGCACCACCAGCGGATGATGAAACTGATCCAATGCATGTGCATCGGACGCTTCGCGCAACCCCATGGCGGTGTGGGGTATTGCACCACCGTGTGCAGACACAAAGTCCATCAACCCAAAGCTGACGGACTCCACACGGGGATGCGCGGCAATGTCAAAAGCTTGATGAACAGCAGCAGGCGATTCAATCAGCACATGCAAGGGCATGGCGCTGGCGCGCTGGCTTGGGCGGATCGTGGCATCAATGGCAGTGACAGCCAACTCGACATCGGCAAGTGACTCTACTTTGGGAACCATGATGTAACTCAGCGAATGCGCCGCCCCTCCAAGGACAATCTCCACATCCGATGCGAACGCAGCATGGTCAACGGCATGAAGCCGCGCACCAACCCGACGTATCAAACCGTTCGCTACCAAACTTGGAGCAGCTTGCGCAGCATTGACAAGGGCTGCAACCCGATTTGCCTGCTCAATTTCGCCGCCGACCGGTGCGCCATCTTCACAATCCAGCGTCACATCAAAGACACATACGCCAAATTCTTGTGTCATGTCTGCCTGCAACTGCAGGCTTTTGACCATGCGCGCCTCCACACCGCTGTAGTGGTCACATACCGGCAACAAACCCGCGACGCCTTGGGCGCCGAGAAGAATGTTGCGGGGGTGTTCCACGGACTACAGCAAGTGAGCGACGCCGGCTTGCTCGTCTTGCAGTTCTTTCAGAGTCTTGTTGATGCATTCCTGGCTGAACGCATCAATTGCCAGTCCTTCGACCAACTTGTACTCACCGCCTTCGCAGGTCACGGCAAAGCCAAACATGGTGTCCTTAGGGATGCCATATTGGCCATCGGATGGGATACCCATGGTGACCCATTTGCCATTGGTGCCCAGGGCCCAATCGCGCATATGGTCAATCGCAGCGTTGGCAGCGGAAGCAGCAGACGATACGCCGCGGGCCGCGATGATGGCTGCGCCGCGCTTGCCAACTGTGGGCAAGAAGGTGTTGGCGTTCCAGTCGTGGTCGTTGATCATGTCCTTGACGCTTTGGCCATTGATGGTGGCAAAACGGTAATCGGCGTACATGGTGGGCGAATGGTTGCCCCAAACGGCCATTTTCTCGATATCGGCCACAGCCTTGCCGGTCTTGGAGGCCAACTGGCTCAATGCACGGTTGTGGTCCAGTCGCAGCATGGCAGTAAAGTTCTTGCGTGGCAGGTCAGGCGCACTCTTCATGGCGATATAGGCATTGGTATTGGCGGGGTTACCCACCACCAACACACGCACGTCGCGGCTAGCCACCGCATTCAGAGCCTTGCCCTGTGCCGTGAAAATTTCAGCATTGACGGCAAGCAGCTCTGCACGCTCCATGCCGGGGCCACGGGGACGCGAACCAATCAGCAGTGCGTAGTCCACGTCCTTGAACGCGGTCATAGGGTCGCTATGGGCTTCCATGCCGACCAACAGAGGGAAGGCGCAGTCTTGCAATTCCATCATCACGCCCTGCAGCGCTTGCTGGGCTTTTTCCACGGGAACTTCCAGCAAGCTCAGAACGACGGGCTGGTCCTTGCCCAACATTTCGCCGGATGCGATACGGAACAGGATGGCATATCCAATTTGACCGGCGGCACCGGTAACTGCAACGCGAACGGGTTTCTTGCTCATGGTGTTTACTCCTGGAAGTGTTGTGAAAACGGTGACTGTCCGGGGACCCAAGCGAAAGGTTGAATCCTTCAGAATGTCTTGGAGTTTACCCCTGAAATTGCGACAAAGTCAATTTGTCTTATGTCTTATATAAGATATGATTCCACATAAATTCGAGACTGACTCGAAGCTGACTTTTTGAGTTGTTTTCATGTCCGCAACGCCCACTTCTCTTGGTGAAAGCACTGCCGTACCAGGCGCGGACGGGGGTGCATCTGCCTTTGTCGCACAACCGACACCGGCTTTCAGTCCGCTCTACCAACAAATCAAGGTCCTTATTCTCCAGAGTCTGCAGGCCGGCGAATGGAAACCGAGTACCGCCATTCCCAGCGAGATCGAGCTAGCATCGCGCTTCAAAGTCAGCCAGGGCACTGTTCGCAAGGCGATCGATGAACTGGCTGCGGAAAATCTGCTGGTGCGCCGCCAGGGCAAGGGCACCTTTGTGGCAACCCATGCTGAACGGCAGATCCAATACCGGTTTCTCAAGCTCATTCCTGACAATGGTGATCCCAGCAGTGAAGGACCCGCACAGCGGCACATCATTGACTGCAAGCGGTCCCGCGCGTCCCTGGAGGTAGCGCGTGCACTCGCCATTCGTACCGGCGATGCCGTGCTGCAAGTTCGTCGTGTCCTGTCCTTTTCTTCCGTCCCAACGATTCTGGAAGACCTCTGGCTACCCGCGGCGCCATTCAAAGGCTTGACAGCTGAGCGCCTGCGAGACTACGACGGACCCATGTATGCCTTGTTTGAAACCGAATTTGACGTACGAATGGTACGTGCTGAAGAAAAAATTCGCGCCGTACTTCCAGATGCAGAGCAATGTGATCTCCTCAAAATCAGCCCGCAAAGCCCCCTTTTGAGCGTCGAGCGCACGGCCTACACCTATAACGATGTTCCCATGGAGATACGGCGCGGCCTGTACCTGACTAACAAGCATTACTATCGGAATGCGCTCAATTGAATAGTTTGTTCATGCAAGCCCAGCGTCAGTCTGTTGCAGTGCAATAGAATTTTGGTCTGAGCAGCAATAATTACATATGGTTACACCCAGAAAGCCCACCCATGTCTGAGCTTCATCAAGCACCCCGAGCCAAGCGGCCCGAATTTCGCAACATCAACGCGCTCAATGACCTGCCTGGTTACCGCTGGCCTCTTGCGGCCATTGTTTCAGGCATGCACCGCGCCAGCGGGCTGGTCATGTTTCTGCTGATGCCTTTCATCATCTGGATGTTTGACACGTCGGTAAGTTCAGAAATTTCGTTTGCACGTTTCACGTCGGCGTTCAGTAGCGGAATTGGCTTTTTGCCCGGGTTTCTGATCAAGTTGGTCGCTTTGGGATTAATCTGGGCTTACCTGCACCATTTCTTTGCGGGCATGCGTCACATTCGCATGGATTTATTCCATACGGTCACCAAAGAAGCAGGCAAGAAGACAGCTCAACTGACACTGATTCTGAGCCTGGGCCTGACGGTCATTTTGGGCGCCAAGCTGTTCGGCCTGTACTGATCACGGGCAGCCCGATTTCTTTCAAACATCTACGAACTTTCAATCCAGGAATTCAATATGTCAGTTAACTACGGCTCCAAGCGCATCGTCGTTGGCGCGCACTACGGTCTGCGAGACTGGCTGGCCCAGCGCGTGACTGGTCTCTTGATGGCACTTTTTACGTTCGTTGTTCTAGCCCAGGTGCTTTTCAGTAAAGGCCCCATGGGATACGACAAATGGGCCGGTATTTTTTCCGCACAGTGGATGAAAACACTGACCTTCTGCGTCATCGTTGCCCTTCTATACCACGCCTGGATTGGCATGCGTGAGATATTCATGGACTACGTCAAGCCTGTCTATATGCGCCTGGCTTTGCAGGTGTTCGCCATTGTCTGGCTGGTGGGCTGTGCGGGCTGGGGCGTCCAAGTCCTCTGGCGCCTTTGATCCCACTGAATTACTAAGGCTGATTTCATGACTCACTCTGTTACAACAAGAAAATTTGACGTCGTTATCGTCGGTGCCGGCGGCTCCGGCATGCGCGCATCCCTGCAGTTAGCCCGCGCCGGCCTTAACGTTGCGGTCCTCTCTAAAGTGTTCCCCACCCGCTCCCACACCGTGGCCGCACAAGGGGGCATTGGCGCCTCACTGGGCAACATGAACGACGACAACTGGCATTACCACTTTTACGACACCATCAAGGGCTCTGACTGGCTAGGCGACCAGGACGCCATTGAGTTCATGTGCCGTGAAGCTCCCAAGGTTGTCTACGACCTGGAACACATGGGCATGCCGTTCGACCGCAACCCCGATGGAACGATCTACCAGCGCCCCTTTGGCGGCCACACGGCCAACTATGGTGAGAAAGCTGTGGAACGCGCCTGCGCCGCTGCTGACCGTACAGGTCACGCCATGCTGCACACGCTGTACCAGAAGAATGTGGAAGCCAAGACCAGTTTCTTTGTCGAATGGATGGCGCTGGACCTTATTCGCGACGCCGAAGGTGATGTGGTTGGCGTAACCGCATTGGAAATGGAAACCGGCGACCTGCACGTGTTGCACGCCAAGACTGTATTGCTTGCTACTGGCGGTGCAGGCCGCATCTTTGCAGCCTCGACCAATGCGTTCATCAACACCGGTGATGGATTGGGCATGGCGGCACGCGCCGGCATTCCGCTGGAAGACATGGAGTTCTGGCAGTTCCACCCGACCGGCGTCGCCGGTGCCGGCGTGCTGTTGACCGAAGGTTGCCGCGGCGAAGGCGCCATATTGCTCAACAGCAACGGCGAACGCTTCATGGAACGCTACGCGCCCACACTGAAAGATCTGGCTCCGCGTGATTTCGTGTCCCGGTCCATGGACCAGGAAATCAAGGAAGGTCGTGGCTGCGGTCCCAATAAAGACTATGTGCTGCTCAAACTCGACCACCTTGGCGCAGAGACCATTCACAAACGCTTGCCGTCGGTCTACGAAATTGGCGTCAACTTCGCCAACGTCGACATAACGCGCGAACCCATTCCCGTCGTTCCCACCATCCACTACCAGATGGGTGGCATCCCCACGAATGTGAATGGCCAGGTCGTCGTTCCTAAGGGCGATGTGCACAATGCCGTCGTCAATGGCCTGTATGCGGTCGGCGAATGCTCTTGCGTCAGCGTGCACGGTGCCAACCGCCTGGGTACCAACTCGCTGCTAGATTTGCTGGTGTTTGGACGCGCTGCCGGCAACCACATCGTGGATTTTGCGAGCAAGACCAAGGCTCACAAACCGCTGCCTGCAGACGCAGCAGACCGCACCATCGCGCGTCTGGCGCGCCTGGATAGCTCAACCAGTGGCGAATACGCTCAGAGTGTCGCCGACGACCTGCGCGCCAGCATGCAATTGCACGCTGGTGTATTCCGCACCCAGAAGAGCATGGACGAAGGCGTGGTCAAAATCGCCGAGTTGCGCAAGCGCGTGAACGCCATCACCTTGAAGGATAAGTCCAAGGTATTCAACACGGCACGGATCGAGGCCTTGGAAGTGGACAATCTGATCGAAGCGGCCCAAGCAACCATCGTGTCGGCCGCTGCGCGTCACGAGAGCCGCGGCGCCCACACCGTTGACGACTACGGCGACACTGCCGAGAATCCCAACGGTCGCAATGACACCGATTGGCACAAGCATACGCTGTGGCACAGCGAGAGTAATTCGCTGAGTTACAAGCCGGTTCAGATGAAGCCCTTGACTGTTGAATCCGTGCCTCTCAAAGTTCGTACATTCTGAGAGATTGAGGAACACTTATGACTAAACGCACTTTCTCGATTTACCGCTACGATCCGGACAAGGATGCCAAGCCGTATATGCAGACCATCGAGGTCGAATTGGACGGCAGCGAGCGCATGCTGCTCGATGCGCTGATGAAGCTCAAGGCATTGGACCCCACCATTTCCTTCCGCCGTTCGTGCCGTGAAGGGGTCTGCGGTTCGGATGCCATGAACATTAATGGCAAAAATGGATTGGCCTGCCTGACCAATATGTTGACGCTTCCCGGCACCATTGTGCTCAAGCCGCTGCCCGGCCTGCCTGTCATACGCGACCTGATCGTGGACATGACTCAGTTCTTCAAGCAGTACAACTCGATCAAGCCCTATTTGATCAACGATACGGTACCACCCGAAAAAGAGCGTCTGCAGAGCCCGGAAGAGCGCGAAGAACTCAATGGCCTGTACGAGTGCATTTTGTGTGCAAGTTGCTCGACTAGTTGCCCCAGCTTTTGGTGGAATCCCGATAAGTTTGTAGGGCCAGCCGGTTTGCTTCAGGCCTACCGATTCCTGGCCGACAGCCGTGATCAGGCTAGCGCGGAGCGTTTGGACAACCTAGAAGACCCCTATCGCCTTTTCCGTTGCCACACCATCATGAATTGTGTGGACGTGTGCCCTAAGGGATTGAATCCGACGAAGGCCATTGGCAAGATCAAAGAAATGATGGTGATGCGTACTGTTTGATATGTATCAGACGTCCGACGAATTGCTGGATGAGCGAGGCTTAAGTAAGCTCAAATGGCGGTGTAGGCGAGGACTTCTGGAAAACGACATCTTTATTGATCGTTTTTTCAAGAGATTCAGTGCGACACTGACCATTCGTCAAGCCTCAGCTCTAGGCTTGTTGATGGACCTGAGCGATAACGATTTACTGGACGTCCAATTAGGGCGTAAATCGCTGGCTGAAGTGGCCAGTCCTCTGGACAGAGAAGACGTGCACGAAGTTTTGAGTATGTTGAGAAAAAACTGTTGAAAGGTCGAAAATGAAACTAGCTGACAACAAAGCCACCCTGTCATTCAGCAATGGCAGCCCAAGTGTTGAATTGCCCGTCTACCAGGGTAGCGTGGGACCGGATGTCGTGGACATTCGCAAGTTGTATGCGCAGACGGGCATGTTCACTTACGACCCCGGTTTCCTGTCCACTGCCTCGTGCCAATCCGCCATTACCTACATTGATGGCGATAAGGGAGAACTGCTGTACCGCGGCTATCCGATCGAGCAGTTGGCCACCAACTGCGATTTCATGGAAACCTGTCATCTTTTGCTTTACGGCAACCTCCCCAATGCGGCGGGCAAGGCCGAGTTCACCAAGCGTGTGGCAAATCACACCATGGTGAACGAGCAGATGCAATTTTTCCTGCGCGGCTTCCGCCGCGATGCACACCCCATGGCCATCATGACCGGTCTGGTAGGCGCCTTGTCGGCCTTCTACCATGACAGCACGGACATCAACAACCCAGAACACCGTGAAGTGTCCGCCATCCGCTTGATTGCGAAAATGCCCACGCTAGTTGCCATGGCCTACAAGTACAGTGCTGGGCAACCCTACATGTACCCCAAAAACAACCTGAGCTACGCAGGCAATTTCCTGCACATGATGTTCGCGACACCGTGTGAAGAGTACGTGGTGAACCCCGTGATCGAGCGCGCACTGGATCGCATTTTCGTCCTCCATGCGGACCACGAGCAAAATGCATCGACGTCCACCGTGCGACTGTGCGGCAGCTCCGGAACT
>DAOQRI010000104.1:0-7709 GCA_035355475.1 Rhodoferax sp.
GGCGCAAGCCGAACTGGTTCGCACAGAAAAGATGGCTGCGCTGGGCTCTCTGGTGGCAGGCATTGCCCACGAGCTCAACACGCCCATAGGCAACAGCCTTACGGTGGCCAGCACCTTGCAGGACCAGTCCAAAGCGTTTGTCAGCGACATGGCGCGGGGCCTTACCCGCAATCGCCTGGATGAATATGTAGCGACCACCCAGGAGGGTGCGGGCATTCTGATGCGCGGTTTACGCCACGCCGCCGATCTGGTATCGAGCTTCAAGCAAGTGGCGGTCGATCAGACCAGTGTCAACCGACGCCAATTCGATCTGCGTGAAACCGTTCTTGAAATTTTGCTGACCATGGGCCCGGCCATCCGCAAGACCCACCACTCTGTTGAATGCACGATTGCGAAGGGCATCCTTCTGGAAAGTTACCCTGGGCCTTTTGGCCAGGTGCTGACCAACCTGGTCAACAACGCGCTCCTGCACGCATTTGACGGTGCAGCGCGGGGCAAGATCACTATTGCAGCCGCACCACGCGGCGCAGACCAGGTGGAGGTCACCGTGCAGGACGACGGAACTGGCATACCGGAATCCAACCTCTCGCGGGTGTTTGATCCATTCTTCACCACCAAGTTGGGCAAGGGCGGTAGCGGCCTGGGGCTGAATATTGTCTACAACCTGGTGCACGAAGCGCTGGGTGGCACCATCACGGTGGCCAATACGCCGGGTTCGGGCGCTTGCTTTACCGTGTTGATACCGCTCACCGCGCCGACCCAACCCAACTGACAATTTGCCCTATCGCGCTACCGCAGACCGCATGGAGTGGGCCACGTACAGCATGCAGCTGAGCGTGAGCAATGCACCCACCAGCACACTGGGAAAAACCTGCGCAAGGGTCAGTGTTTCACCCTTGAGCACCAGCATCATCAAGGTGTTTTGAGACAGGCCAGGCACCCACAGGTACCAGGGCACATCGCCTCCCGGGTTCAGCATGCTGACCATGGGCGCCAGACCCACCAGCGTGATGATCAAGCCGCTGCCGGCTTGCGCCTCCTTGAATGTCTTGGAGCGAATGGCCAGCGCCATCAGCACCGCACCCAAGCCGGCTGCCAGCGGCAATTGCAGCAACAAAAAGGCAATCACCTCGGGTATGCCAAACTGGAACATGGCCTGCAGACTGTCGCTGCGCAAAAACCATTGCGCGGGTATGAAGCTCAGGCTCGCGATCAACGCCACCGCCATGCCCAAAGTCGCGACGGCAAACCACTTTCCCAAAACCAGCGCAAGGTGCTGCACCGGATTCGTCAGCAGAGGCTCCAGTGAGCCGCGTTCACGTTCGCCTGCAGTGCTGTCCAGCGCCGCAGTCAAAGCCCCGTAAAGAACGGCCATGATGATGAACATGGGAATGATGACCGTGATCCGCGTGGCACGGGCCTGGACACTGGCCAGGTCGCGATCATCCACAGAGACCGCTTGCAGCAAATCGGTCGACACACCGCGCAGCGCCAGGCTGAGCGTCGCTCGCTCCTGGTTGAAGCCCTGCAATAAACGTTTCAACCCCGACACCCCGGAACTAGCCCGCTGGTTGCTGCTGTCGCTAACCAGTTCGATGCTGGGGCGCTCGCCCGCGAGAAGCTCGGCTTCGAACCCCACTCCGATAACCAGCACCGGCTCCAGCAAGGTCGACTTGCGCAACTGCGCCTCGTAATCCGGCGGTGCGGCTTTGACCGTATAGGTTTGTCGCTCCAGGAAGTTTCGCAAGGTCGGCGCATGGTCCATGCCAGCCACCATCACCTCGCGCTTCTCAGCACGTTCCTCCAGCGAGGAAATCAACCCGGAGAGGGCCAGCAGCAGCAGCGGGCCCATCAGCACGGCAGGCACCATCAACCGCAACAGTGTGCGGCGATCCCGCAAAGCGTCGATCACTTCCTTGACCAGAACCACTCCAACGTTTCTGAAAAAATCGGCGTTCATACCGTGGCTCCCGTGTCGTGCGCTTCGAATGCCAATTTGACAAACGCGTCTTCAAACTGGGTTTGCCCGGTCTGGGCGAGCAATTCTTCTACCGTGCCCTCAGCAACGCTACGCCCTTGTGCCATGACCACAACGTGCTCACACAATTGCTGCACCTCGGGCATGATGTGGGTGGAAAAGACGATGCACTTGCTACCGCCCTCTGGCGACTTCAGGTACCGCAGCGCTTCACGCAGTGCGCGCGTAGCCAGCACATCAAGACCGTTGGTCGGTTCATCCAGAACGATGTTGGCCGGGTCGTGTACCAGCGCGCGGGCCAACGCAGTCTTCATGCGCTCGCCCTGGCTGAATCCTTCGGCCCGGCGGTCCAGAATGGAGGCCATATCCAGCAGCCGGGAAAGCTCCTGCGCCCGCGCATGGGCGGTATCGCTATCCATGCCCTGCAGGCGACCAAAATAGACCACGTTTTCGCGTGCTGTCAGGCGAGGGTACAAGCCATGCGCATCGCCCAGAATCCCCATGCGGGCCAGTGCCTGACGCGGCTCCTGGGCCACTGCAATGCCATCCACGGCAATCGTGCCGCTATCGGGTTGAAACAGCGCGCCCAGCATGCGCAACGTGGTGGTTTTGCCCGCACCGTTAGGCCCTAGCAAGCCGGTGATTCTCCCGTTGGGTGCCGACAGTGTGACATTGCGCACCGCATGAATGGTTTGCTTGGGCACACGGCGAAAAGGCTTGGCAGGACCGGACACCGCAAACTGCTTGCTGACGTTGACGATTTCGATCACGGCTGCACCCCTTTGACACTGCCGATTTGGGCAGGAAGAAAAACCGGGGGCCGCGGCACCTTCATGGCGCAAGCTGCATCCGCAGGCAGGGCCTCGGCATCGGTGGCCGCAACAACAAACCGGTAGACCACATCGCGCATGCAACCCGCCCCCATGACACCATGCCCTGCCTCCGAGACCACAATGTGCTGCGCCTTTGCGCCCAGAGCCTTGGCCACCCGTGACCCATGTCGCGGTGGGGTTGCCGGATCGGCACCGCCGCTCAGAAGCAGTACCGGTGAGGTGGCAGGCGGTAGGGTGTAGAAGGCCTGTGGCACCTGACCACGCGGCCAAAACGCACACACACTGCCGTACTGAAGCGCATCCATTTGGCCAAAATCTTCGCTTGGCATCTGCGTGGCGCTCGCAATACCGGGTGCATCTTCAGCGCACACCACTGCAAAGTGCATGCCCATGGCCAAACGGTTGGTCTTGCGGTTGCCCAAAGAGCCTGACAACCCCACAAGCCCCGAGAAATTTCCGCTGGCAGCGGCATCGATGGCAGCGGGCAACGCGGACGCCAGTGCAGGTGCGTACAGGGGCGCGCGTATCAACCGCAACAGCGCAGAGCGGCTCAACTCAAAATTCTCTGCTGTGCCGGTGATGGGATGGTTCACCGAGACGGGACGTGGCAAGCTATTGAGCAATTCACGCCATTGCTGGCGCAGCTTGGGAAACTGGGTGGCACAGGCTGCACGGCCTTTGGTATCCGCCTCACAAGCCTTGAACAGGGCCTCCAGCGCAGCCTGTCCATCCATGGAAAAACTCACCGGCAACACCATGTCGGGCGGCGCTACGCCGTCGATCACCGTGCGGCGCACCTTCTGTGGAAACAGTCGCATGTACTCCAGGGCAGCGCGCGTGCCATAGGACGCACCAATCAAATTCCACTGTGGCACACCCAAGTGCTCACGCACCGCGTCAAAGTCCTGCATGGCCAGCGTGGTGGTAAAGAACCGCATGTCCCCATAGGGCAGTTTCCCAAGCGATTCACTGCACTGGCGCAAGCGCTCCAACTGCTGCTGCGCATCAACGCTTTGCTGAACTGGCAAACGGGACTCGTCAGCACACTGCAATGGCGCTGAACGACCCGTCCCCCGTTGGTCAATGAATATCAGATCCCGCCGGTTATTCAGGCGAGCCATCTGTGAAATGACAGCAGGGGCCACATCGATGGCGCTCTGTCCAGGTCCACCGGCCAGCAAGAGCACAGCATCGGGATGCTTGTTGCGGGCCATGGCAGGGACCAACAAAAAATGCACCTCAATTGCAGGGCCATTGGGCCGTGCGGGATCCAGCGGACGCCGAACAACGCCGCACTGCAACTCGTTGGGCAAGCCTTCAACCCGGCACGGCTGCGTGGGCGGTTGACCCTCGTCGGCCGCTGCAGCAGACAGCCCAGTCAAGGCCAGCAGACAAAGCAAACCAGTCGATCGCAAAACCCATCCAAGTCCTTGCATTCCATCTCCTTGATTGACAACCGCAAACCCATGCGCGCGCTGCAAAGTATCTCACTGGCATCCCGACCAAAAGCCAGGCATTGGGCGGCATACGGTTTCTGGGGGTGGGCGCACGTGCTCGGACCAAGTCGTGGACAATCGCGCCAACCCATTCCCATCGCCCCAAGCGACCCGAAAGAACGATAGTCATGAAGTCAACAGTGCATAAGAAATCAGGCGCGCGCGCATGCGCATGGACATTGCTGGGTCTTGCGGTCCATTCAGCGTGGGCACAGGACATTCCTTCCGGTGTAGCGGAGTCGACTCCCCGGGCACCCGGCAGCAAGCTCGAACGTGTCGAAATTTTGGGCAAACAATCCAGCGATAACGATTTGCGCCGAAGGGCCCAAATCGCCAAGCAGATTTACGGTCGGGAAGAGCTGGATAAATATGGCGACACCAACGTGGGCGATGTACTCAAACGCTTGCCTGGAATCACCATGCAAGGCAATGCACCGCGGATGCGCGGCTTGGGTGCGGGCTACACACTCATCCTGATCAACGGCGACCCTGCGCCGCCGGGCTTTGCACTCGACCAGTTGGACCCCGCGCAAGTAGAACGCATTGAGGTAACGAAGGGGCCAACCGCCAACCAAAGTGCGCAAGCGGTAGCAGGTGCCATCAACATCATTCTCAAAGATGCACCCAAAGTATCCCAGCGCGATATGCGTGTCGGCTTGGGCTATAACAGGGAGCGCCCAACCGTGTCGGGCAGTTTTACGATTGGCGAAAAGTGGTCCAACATGTCATTGTCCCTGCCCATCTCGCTGTTTCAGTGGCGTGGTGGGAACAACACGACCGTTATGCGCAGTGCTCCGGGGCTGGATGGTCAGCCATCCTTGGCGCAACAGCAGGGCGAACAACTCTTTTTCGGCCATGGCATCAACCTGGGGCCACGCCTGAACTGGAAGATCAGCGATGACGAAACCCTGACCTGGCAGAGCTTTTTGCAGAAAGGCATCTGGAATAATCACAACACGTACTCCGGCCAGGCGCTGTACGGCAACCCAAGTCTCGATGACGATGGTACCTTTCAAGGCGGGTGGCAGAACGCTCGCAGCAACCTGCAATGGGTCAACCATTTCAGCGCGGCCGACCGATTGGAACTCAAGGCCGGATTGTCCGCATCCAAAGGCTATTCCAACGGGCAGACGGTACGTCTTGGGCTGCCCCAGCGTCTCAACGAGTCGGACACGGGAGACTTGAGTTTGACGCAGGCTGGAAACTACAGCCACCTCGTCAATGAGGCACACAGCCTGACAGTGGGTTGGGATCTGGAGTGGCGCCAGCGTGACGAGACACGCAGCATCACGGAGAAGGGTGTGCCGTTGGCGGGCGATTTCGAAGGCCAGCCCTTTTCTGCCCGCATAGAGCGGCAGGCGCTCTACATCCAGGATGAGTGGGAGATCAGCAAGCAGTGGTCTGCCTATCTGGGCTTGCGCAACGAGAACATTACCAGCAAGAGTGAGGGATTAGCAGACCCGGTTGCCAATATCAGCAGAGTCACCACGCCCGTGGTACACCTCAATTACAAATTCGATCCTGCTGGGCGCGACATGGTGCGCGCCAGCCTGACCCGCAGCTACAAGGCGCCGGAGCTTTCCGCCTTGTTGACGCGGCCATATGTCAGTTCCCTCTTCGCGGACACCAGCAAGCCGAATTCCGAACTGTCGCCCGACCGCAGGGGTAACCCGGCCCTGCTTCCCGAACTCGCCACAGGGCTGGATATCGCGTTCGGGAAGTATCTGTCGGCCGGTGGTCTGATCAGCGTTGGCGTTTTCTACCGCCAAGTCAGCGATTTGATTCGCAACGTGACCAGTCTGCAAACTGTTTCTTGGGCCAGCACACCGCGCTGGGTATCGGCACCAACCAACTTTTCCAGGGCCACCACTCGGGGGCTTGAACTCGAAGTCAAGGGCCGCGCCGGTGAACTTCTACCGGGTTTGATAGATGCCAAATTGCCGTTGAACCTGCGCGGCTCAGTCAACATCTACCAGTCATCCGTAGAAGCCCTGCCCGGCCCCAATAACCGGCTGGACGGTCAGCAACCCTGGTCGGGAAATTTTGGGTTTGACTACCGGCTCAGCAGCCTGCCCATGAGTGTGGGCGGCAGTCTGGCTTTTACACCCGGATACACGACGCAACAAACATCATCGCAACTGCTGGACCAATCCCGCAGCCGAAGCCTGGACATGTTTGCCCAATGGATGTTCAGCCGCAAAGTGTCAGCCCGCATATCGGTCAATAACTGGTATCCGCTGGACACAGAGTCACGGACTCAGACTGCCGACGGCTACTTCTCCAACACACTGCGCAGCGTGCGCAGCAATTTCAATTTTGGGATTGAGACTAAACTGTAATCAGTGGCATTAAGCCATCTCAACTTTCAATCGCCCAGCGCGCTCCAACGGACAGTTCGTACCCTCTATGGCCAATTGCACCCGTTGCGGCGCTTGCTGCGCCAGTTTTCGCGTGGACTTCTCAGCCAGTGAGCTCGACACCAACTCAGGAAGCGTGCCTTGTGGTCTGGCAGTTGATGTAACCGATAACACTTCCCGCATGCGAGGCACCGACCACGTGCCCGCGCGATGCGCGGCGCTCACTGGCAAGTTGGGGCAAAAAGTGGGCTGCGGTATCTACGAATGGCGCCCATCACCCTGCCGTGAATTTGACGAAGGCAGCGATGCATGTAACCACGCTCGACGTAGGCACGGCCTGCCCCAGATAGACTCGGCGAACTTCCCAATAGTCACATCGCCCAACATTGTGCTGCGCGAGCCCCAACCAGGCGACTTGGGGTGGGTGATACAGCAGCATGGTGAAATCTACGCACGCGAATACGGATGGAACCAGTCATTTAAAGGGCTGGTTGCGTCGGTCGTCGCAAAGTACCAGCGCGATCTGCAGCCCGAGTGGGAGCAGGCATGGATTGCCGAGGTCAACGGCCAGAGAGCAGGCTCGGTCTTTGTTGTACGTAAATCCAAAACGATTGCCCAGTTGCGTCTGCTGATTCTCACGCCGCAGGCGCGCGGGTTGGGCCTGGGTGGGCGGCTGACCGATGAGGTCATCGCCTTCGCGCGGGCCAAAGATTATAAAAAGTTGGTGCTGTGGACCAACCAGTGCCTGACAGCAGCCCGAGCCATTTACACCCGGCGTGGCTTCACAATCACCCACAGTGAACTGCATGAGGGGTATGGCTCACCTCAGGTAGGCGAGACGTGGGAGCTCGGGCTCTAGGGTTGTGCTGCCGACATCAGCGTTGTCAGCAACGTAGTTTTTTAGAACGTTTCCCAGTCCTCATCACCCCCCGCCGCGCCCTTGGGAGTTGCCGCCGGCTTGGCTACGGCAATTTGTACCGGCCCGGCTTTGGCAACCGACTTGGCAACGGGCCTGTGGGCCACGCTCGCGCGGGCCGCTACGCTG